>JAFCZD010000989.1 GCA_019314525.1 Deltaproteobacteria bacterium | reverse complement strand
CGCCGCACCCTTCACCATCAACGAAATGTGGCTCTCTCGGGGCAGCAAGCTCGTGACGGTGATGGTCAAGGGCGTCGATCCACGTCGTGTGGCTCGGGTGCTCGATCTCTCGCCCCATATGACACACCCCACAGGCGTCGACGCCGCGAGCTTCTCCTCGCTGCTGGCTTCAGCCGACCCGTCATCCCCCGTCAAGGGCATGATCGTTGGCTGTGAACTCGCTCGCCGGATGGAGCTTCGGGTGGGCGATAGGGTGCGCATGATCTCCCCCCTCTCTAACCTCTCGGGGCGAGCAAGTGCCACCGGCCCCTCGTCTTCTCGTTCCTTTGATTTTCGCGTGAGCGGTATCTTCTGCTGTGGCTTCGATGAATACGATAAGCGGCTGGTCTACCTCGCGCTTGGCCAGGCCCAACGCTTCTTCGAGCATGGAGACGTGGTCTTGGGCGTGGAGGCTAGGCTCGCTGACCCCATGCAGGCCCCAGCTCTCGCGCGGGACCTCCTCGCCAGGCTCGGCGGCCCTCCTTACCGCACCGTGGGCTGGCGTGAACTCAACCGTAACCTCTTCTTGGTGGTCGCCACCCAGAAGGTGATCCTCACGGGCGTTATTGGTGTGATCATCCTCGTGGCCGCCTTCAACGTCTTGGCGGGGCTCGCGGTGCTCGTGCTGCGAAAGCGTCGCGAGATCGCGATCCTCAAATCACTGGGGGCGTCGAGCACGGCCATCGCGTGGCTCTTTCAGGCCGCCGGAGCGATGGTTTGGGTGGTGGGCGCGTCTCTCGGTTTGCTCCTTGGGGGCTTGGCCGTGGCGCTGCTGGCGCGCTACGGCTTCCCCTTGGACGCGCGGATTTATCAGATCAGTGAGCTGCCCGTGCGTGTGAATGCCCTGGAGTTTCTCTTCACCGCGCTCTTTGCGTTGATCCTCTCTGCGCTGGCCACGCTTTATCCTGCGTTGCGTGCCGCCCGCGTCGATGCCGTGGAAGGGCTGCGTCCCTGATGCACAACAAATGCTGCGACCCGAGGCAGAAGGAGCCCACGATGAACCTCTCTCGCCGTCACTTTCTGACGAACGTAGCCGCCACCGCAGCGGGGGTGCCACCTTGGCGTTTAGGAGGCGGGACTTCGCGCCAAGCGGCTACCAGCCGCCCACGCGGCGCTTGACGAAGATCTGCGGGTAGCCATCTACGTTCTCCTCGAAGGCGACGTAGAGCGCGTCTTCGCTGGGAGAGTACGCCAGGGTTGGGTCTGTCGCCGAGCGGCTCGTCTGCACGTTGAGGCGGTCGCCTTCGATTTGCCAGCCCTCGGCCTTGAATTGCGCGACGAAGATGAAGTGGCCTTCGACCTCGTTGGCCTCCCCCCACGCCACCGTAGGGATGTCATTCACCAACAACACGTCGGGATTGGCCGAATCAAAATGCGCGCTACCAAAGGCCGTGACGGGGCCACCACCAAGCTCCGTCCACTCATCGGTCCAAACCGCGACATAGACATGGCGCGCGTTATCACCGGCGCGCTCGGCAGACCAGGCGAGGTAGAGGTCCCCACTGGCAGAGAGGGCGAGGGAGGGGGCGCTGAGGTTGTTGGTGTCTTGGTCTTGATCGATCATGGCACCGAGCTGCGCCGCACCGCCGCCGCTGTAGCGGGTGACCACCAGGTTGGTGGTGAAGGTCGCGTCTTCGGCCTCTTCGAAGTGGGCGACGTACACCCTGCCCTGGGCGTCCATGATCACGTCTACGTTGCGGGCGCCGGTGCCCAGCTCGCTGACGCTGTTGATGCGCGCTGAGGGGCTGCCACTGAGGGGGCGCAAGAAGACATCCTTGTCCTCCTCTGCGGCGTCGTCGGTCTCGATCCACGCCACCACGGGGCTCTGCCCAGGGGCGCAGGCGATGGCCGGCTCGAAGGCGTCGTAACCAACGCCCGTGCTCGCATTCCAAAGGGCGCTGACTTCGGCGCCGCCATTTTCGACGGCCCACCCGCTGGACTCGGTGAAGCGGTAGGCGAAGATGCGATCGTAGAAGGCGCCATCATTGGACC
>JAFCZD010000054.1 GCA_019314525.1 Deltaproteobacteria bacterium | reverse complement strand
ACTCCTCTGGCGCTTTTGGGGCTGGGAATGTTTCTCTTCAGTCCTTTGGGCATGCGTGGACAACCCAACCTGACCCCCATCGAGGATGAGAGCGAACGCTCGGCTCGTTCGGCGCTAAAGCGCCCCGTCAAGGCCAAGGCGAAAAAGCGGCGTCGCTGATGGGAGACTCGCGTGAGGTGAGGGTGGACTGTCGCGGTGAGCGTTGCCCTGCGCCCATCTTCAAGGTGGCCAAGGTGGCCAAGGCGGCGCCCCCAGGAGCGCTCCTGGTAGTGCTCTCCGACGACCCGGCGTTTCCCAAAGATATCGAAGCCGGCGTTTCCCAAAGATATCGAAGCGTGGTCCCGCTTGACGGGCAATGAAACGCAGGTGCAGGGGCTTTCGCAGGGACTCTGGGAGGCACGGATTGTCAAAGCTGGCGCCCCTGCCGCTCTTCATCACAGCATCCCCGCTTTTGCAACAGGTACGGAGGCATCAGCGCGTGAGGACAAGTGCACAATCCTGGTGTTGCACAGCGATTTTGACTCCGTGCTCGCCGCGTTCGTGGTGGCCAACGGGGCTATCGCCCAGGGCATGGACGTCGCGCTTTTCTTCTCCTTCTGGGGGGTGAATGTGCTGCGTGGTGACCAGCCGCGCGTGGGTTCTGCGCCACCGCGGACGAACGTGGTGCAGAAGCTGATGAAGCTGATGATGCCTCGGGGGGCCCAGCGGCAGAAGCTCGGGAAGATGCATTGGGCGGGCGTGGGCAAGTGGCTCTTCACCTGGTTGATGAAGAAGAAGAACGTGATGTCTATCAGCCAGATGATGGACTCCTTGGTGGAGGCTGAAGCCCGTTTTGTCGTGTGCAGCATGAGCATGGATCTCATGGGCATCGAGGAGCGCGACCTGCTCGATCTACCCAATATCACGTTGGGCGGCGTGTCCAGCTTTGTCGCCGAGGCTCGCACCGCGAGCTTCTCCATGGTCTTCTGAGGGCGCGTGATTCTGCGCCGCCCGCCCGCATAGGGGTGGCGCAAGCGGAGGCTCAGAATCAATCTGTCAGCGGACTGGTCCGTTCCTCCAGCTGCTCTCGTCGCCGCTTCCGCGCTCTATCTGCCGCCTCCTTGGACGGATAGACGTCTCGTTGGGACCCACGACAGATCAAATATTGACCAGGGATGGCTCGCCGGTGGGTATTTCCTGAGATCGAGACGTTGTAGGTCTCTCCAGCGGAATCGGCGATACGAGCCACGTAATGCCCTCGGTGGTCGTACGTGCGATCTTTGCGCCGGCGGTGCTGGTTTTCGCGACGTGATCCTGAGCAGTCCACGACATCTACCAGCCCCGTGAGGGTGCGTCGTGTCTTGAGGATCTCCCCCTCGCAGTGCTTCCGGTAAATACCAGCCCTGCGGAGTTTCTGTTGGCAGTCATAGAGCAGGGGCGAGAGCAGCACCAAGGTGCCCACAATGATGGCCAGCTTCCTTTTACCAGAGAACAGGTCGCCTAAGTCCATAGGCCAACGTTAGCACAAGCCGGTTAAGGAGCGGAATGCATGCCCTCAGTCCCTCAGGGCCTGCTGCACGCTGGCCCCTGGTTGCTCGGTGGCTGGGGTGATGTGCAGGTTACTGCGTGCCTTTTCGACAAAGGTACAAAAGGATTTGGAGACACCAGCGAGGCGCAGCTCGCGACCCTCACCCTCCAACCGCGTGTGCAGGGACTCCAGCGCTTCGAGGCAGCCAAAGCGCGCTTGGTGGGCATGGCTCATGTCCACTACCACCCGCCGGGCACTCTTGGGTATGAGGGTGTTGATCTCGCCAGCGAGACCCACGGACGCGGCGAAGTGCACGTTTCCGCTGATCTCCACCACGACAAGAGCGGGCTCAACGTGCTCTTCCAGCGCTTCGAGGGTGCCCGCTTCACCGGCGATGTAGATCGTCAGCCGAGGATGGAGTGTGCCAGAGAGGTACCAGAGCATCGCCAAGCCTGTGCCGGTGATGATCGCCCACTCCAAGGGCAACACGAGGGTTGAGAGGAAGGTCGATGTGACGAGGACGCGGGTCTCGCGCGAGGCGTGCCACATGCGCCGGATGCGCTGCAGATCCACCATGCCCAGGGCTGTAGCCAGCAGTATGCCTGCCAGAGAGGCTAGGGGGATGAAGCCCAGAGCGTGTGGGATGAGCAGCAGCACTGGGAGGACCCAGAGGGCTGCCGAGGCGGCGGCGAGCCTGGAGCGAGCGCCGCTCAGGCGCAGCAACACCGAGCGCGTGAGGCTCGCCGACGCTGGGAAGGCCCCCACCACACAACCCACCAGGTTGGCTACCCCCTGCGCGGTGATCTCACGTCGCATATCGGGTTGCTCACCTCGGGCTCGCGCGGTGACCAGCAGCTCGAGGGTGCCCAGCAGCGAGATGCCCAAAGCGGGAAAGAGGAAGCGCCTGATGAGCTCCAGATCGAGGCTTGGCAGGGCGAAGGGGGGCCAGGAGTCCGGCAGGGTGGATCGATCTGCCACCAGGGCCAAGCCCGTGGACGCATTGAGCCCAGCCGCCCATGCGAGCAGCGTGGCACCCACGAGCACCATCAACGCCATGGGCATGCGTGGCAGATAGCGTTTCCCCGCCAGGGTGGCCCCCACCGTGAAAGTGGTGAGCAAGAGGGCTGGCCAGGCAGGGGCGTGGCCACTCTGGAGGTGCTTCTGCACACCGAGGATTTCACCCCAGAGCCCCGCGCCCGCCACCCCAGGTAGCCCCAGAGCCTCATCGAGCTGCATCACGGCGATGAGCAGCCCTGCGCCAGCGGTGAAACCTACGAGCACGGGTTCTGGCAGAAAACGTACGATGGTGGCGCCGCCGAGGAGCACGAAGGCCAGGCGAAAGAGCCCCGCCATCAGCGTCAAGAGCGCGACGGCTGCCAAGCCCGAGGGGCCAATCAATCCGTGATGCGCGAGCAGGGGGGCGAGGGCGCCTAGGATCAAGAGGCCTGTGGTATTGGTGGGGCCAGTGACGATTTGGGCGCTACGACCGAGGAGCGCCGCGACAAAGGCTGGCACGGCCGCGGTGACGAGGCCGTAGGCTGGTGGGAGGCCTGCCATCATGGCGTAGGCGAGGCATTGGGGCATGCCGACAAACGCGACGGTGAGGCCAGCGAGCAGGTCGGCCCGCCAGGGGAGCTGTGGAGCAGGGCTTGTCATACGATTGCAGTGGATCATGAGCTTGCCGCGCCAGAATGGTCAATGGCAGATGCTCAATGACGCAGCTGTGCTGGGGTGTTATGTAGCGATATGCAGAGAGAGAAAGAACCCAAGGTCTCCCGCGAGGACAGGCGAAGAGAGCGCAAGGTCGCGGGAGAGCAGGGGGGCGTGGTGGCGAAGCAGCTCATGGCGCTCAAGGATGCCGAGATCGAGCAACTCGAGCTCGACGATGATTTGACACACGAGGTGGCGACGTCGCGTCGCATCAAGTCCATGAACGCACGGCGCCGCGAAGAGCGTCGGCTCGCTGGGGTGCTGCGCGCTTACGACCTTGAGGCGCTCATGGCCAAGCTCAACAGCCAGCAGTCGGGGCAGGCAGACGCTCACTGTTTCAAGTTGGCCGAGGGTTGGCGCGCGCGCCTGATCGATGAACCCGATGCCCTTGATGCCTTCTTCGAAGAACACCCAGAGCTGGACGCCAAGCGATGGTATCGGTTGGTGGCTGACGCTCAGTAATCCTCGGTCAGAGGTGAGGCCTGGTCCATGGTGAAGCGATGGATCTCCGGGAAGGGCACGCGCTGGCTGAGGTCCATCGTCCAGACGTAGCGCAGCTCTGTGGATTGGCAGCCCCACGTGGAAGAGGGGCTGGAGACCACCATGGGGTGTCCCGGTAGCTTCACCAAATAGCCGTGGTGCCGATGACCGTGCAGGATCAGGTCTATTTGTGCGTTAGTGCACGCGCTCATCACCTCTTTGGCGTTACGTAGACGCAGGCCCACCTCTATCGGCCCACGTTTGCCGAACTCGAGGGGCATGCGCAAGACGTGGTGGTGCATCAGGCAGACCCGCTGCCGGGCTGATTTGAACGCCGAATCCTGGGACAGCTCTCGTAGATATTTGAGTTGAACGCTGCTTACCTCCCCACTCGCCGACAGGGGGGTGAGCGGTGGCTTGCATGAACTCAAGCCGACGAAGGCGATATCATCCACCCAGCGCAGGTAGGCGCCGCTCTTTTCGGGCGCCATATCGACGGCCTCGGCGAAACCCTGGTAACGCTCAAGCTTGGCTTCAAGGCGCGCTTTGCGCCCCTTTCCGGGGAACATCTCGTAGGTGTCATGGTTGCCTGGTACCACCATGAGGCGCTTTTTTTCGATCCAGGGTTGGAGGTAGTGCTTTACGAGCCCATAGCCGAGGCCGTTATCTGTGATGTCGCCTGTGATGACGACAATGGCTGGGTTGAGGGGCAATACGTCGTGCACGAGCTGCAGAAAGCGCAGGTTGGTATTGTTGGGGTCGATGCGCAGCAGCGAGGAGAGGTCGTCGCGCGTGGGCTGAGTGCGGATCAGTTCCTCGCTTGATGTTGCTTGGCGCTTCATTGCCACCGAGAGCAGCGCGGCGATCAACTTATCTTCTTTGCGCGTGGGCCATTTCTTGGTGGTGTGAACGATGCCGGCAGGGTCCACCAAGCGCAGCCGGTCCGGCCGGCCTTTGCGATCGCGGATACCCTCAATTCGCCAGCCATGCCAGGAGTGCAGCAGAGCCCAATTCTCCTGTTCGCCCTCGAGTTGGGTCCATTTACGGGGCTCGCCGTAGCGCGTCAGATGCAGATCCGAGAGGTGTAAGAGCAGCATTTGTTAACTATAGCAAGGCATGACGGTGTAGACGATACGGGGAAGGACTAGATTCCCGCGTTCGCGGGAATGACTGACTCCACAGGTGGTTGAGGGGCTGCGCTGGCAAGACGCGAAGAAGGTGCCGTCGATTGTTGTCAGGAGCGCCAAAGGCGCGACCGCTCACATCGTGAGCGGGGCGGGGTGAGGGGGCTGGCCGCAGCCCCCTAAGGATTCAGCTGCAGCCGGAGGTGGCGCCGCAGTTCATGCACTTATAACAGGTGCCGTTGGGGACCATCTCGAGGCTGCCGCACTCGGAGCAAGGGGGCGCGTCGAAGGTGGTGGTGAAGAGCCGCTGCTGACCTTCGGGCCGAGCGCCGGCGCGAGGGGAGGCGGGCAGGTCGTTGACGGGGCTAAACTCTGCTGCCTGACCCGTTTGGGGGACGGCCTCGTTTTCACGCCCACCATTGATGCCAAAGCCGGGCAGCGTCTGCTGGTCGGCGTAGCGCCCTTCGGGGAACTTCACTTCGATCCAACGGAAGATGTAATCCAGGATCGACTTGGCAAAGCCGATCTTGCGGTTGTCTGTCCAACCTGAGGGCTCGAAGCGAGTGTGGCTAAATTTCTCCACCAGCAGCCGCAGGGGCACGCCATGTTGCAGCGAGAGCGAGATCGCGGTGGCGAAGCTGTCCATGAGCCCGCTGATGGTGGAGCCTTCTTTGGCCATACGCACAAAGATCTCGCCTGGGCGGCCGTCATCGTACATCCCTACCGTCAGATAACCCGCTTGCCCACCAATGCTGAATTTATGCGTGATGCTGCGTCGTTCCGAGGGCATCTTGTTGCGCACAGCCTTGGGAGGTCCTGCAGGCTCAAGCTCTTCTTGTTCATCGTGCGCAGGAGTCGACTTTTTCGAATCACTGTCTTGCTTGGTGTTGAGGGGCTGTGAGCGCTTGCAACCGTCCCGGTAGACCGCGAGGGATTTGATCCCCAGCCGCCACGCCTGGATATAGGCGTTCTCAATGTCCTCCGGCGTGGCATCGGTAGGCATATTGACGGTCTTGCTGATAGCGCCCGAGAGGAAGGGCTGCACCGCAGACATCATCCGGATGTGGCCCATATAGTGGATCGCGCGCTTGCCCTTGGCGGCCATGAAGGCACAGTCAAAGACGGGCAAGTGCTCGTCCTTGAGCGCCGGCGCGCCCTCGATGCAGTCGGTCTTGTCGATATGGTCAACGATGGAGGCGACCTCGTCCTCTTCGTATCCGAGATGTGCGAGGGCTTCTGGCACGGTGCCATTGACCATCTTCAACATGCCGCCGCCCACCAGCTTCTTGTATTTGACCAGCGCGATGTCGGGCTCGATGCCGGTGGTGTCACAGTCCATCATGAAGGCGATGGTACCCGTAGGCGCCAACACGGAGACCTGCGCGTTACGGTAACCGTGCTCTTCTCCCAACTCGAGCACTTCATCCCAGACCTTGCGGGCTTCATTGATGACATCGTAGGGCACATACGCTGCATCGACCTTCTCCACAGCGTCGCGATGTTCCCGCATCACTTTCAACATCGGCTCGCGGTTGATGCCATAGCCCTCGAAGGGGCCCCGGTCCGCTGCGATGAGAGAGCTGACGCGGTTGGCCTCACCGTGCATCAACGCTGTGAGGGCGCCGGCGAAGGCTCGACCTGCGTCGCTGTCGTAGGGTAGGCCGCGGCTCATCAGCAGCGCGCCGAGGTTGGCGTAGCCCAAGCCCAAAGGGCGGAAGCGGTGGCTGTTTACGGCGATCTTTGGTGTGGGATACTTGGCGTTGTCGATGATGATCTCTTGCGCCAAGATCAGGATGCCCACGGCCCGCCGGAAGGCGTCGACATTGAGGGCGCCGTCTTCAAACTGGAACTTACGTAGGTTGAGGCTCGACAGGTTGCAGGCGCTGTCGTCGAGGAACATATACTCTGAGCATGGGTTCGAGGCGTTGATGCGATCGGTGTTGGGGCAGGTGTGCCAGCTGTTGATCGTGCTGTCGAACTGCATCCCGGGGTCGCCACATTGGTGCGCAGCCTCTGAGAGGTTGTCCATCAGCGAGCGGGCCTTGATTGTCTTCACGACTTCACCTGTGCGCACCGAGCGCAGGTCCCAGTCACGATCTTCGACCACAGCCTCCATAAACTCGTCGCTCACGCGCACACTGTTGTTGGAGTTTTGAAAGAAGACGGAGGCGTAGGCTTCGCCGTTGAAGGAGCCATCATAGCCTGAGTCGATCAGCGACCAGGCCTTCTTCTCTTCTTTCGCCTTACACCAAATATAGTCGAAGATGTCAGGGTGGTCGGCGTTGAGGATCACCATCTTTGCGGCGCGACGGGTCTTCCCGCCGGATTTGATCACACCAGCGAAGGCATCATAGCCTTTCATGAAGGAGACGGGACCGGATGCCTCGCCTCCACCATTGAGCAGCTCCCGCGAGCTACGCAGCGTGGAGAAGTTGCTGCCGGTACCAGAGCCCCATTTGAAGAGCATGCCCTCGGTCTTGGCCAACTCCATGATGGACTCCATGGTGTCGTCCACAGAGTTGATGAAACACGCTGAGCATTGGGGGTGCTCTTCCACGCCTACGTTGAACCAGACAGGGCTATTGAAGGCTGCCCGCTGGGTGACGAGGAGGTGACAGAGCTCGTCAGCGAAGGTATCGGCGTCCTCTTGGGAGGCAAAATAACGCTGCTCGCGCCCCCAACGGGTGATGGTCTGAACCACACGGCCGATGAGCTGCCGCATGCTGGTTTCACGCTCAGGTGTACCAAGAGCACCACGGAAATACTTCTGAACCACCACATTTGTCGCCAACTGCGACCAACCCACGGGGACTTCGACCCCAGGCTGCTCGAAGACGATCTTGCCGTCGCCTCCAGAGATCAGGGCATCTCGCCGCTCCCACTTCACCTGCTCCATGGGAGGGGAACCGGCCTCCGTGAAAAAACGCTGGATTCTAAGGCCCGTTCGCTGCGGAACGGCAGCGCGACTGGTGGGACTTGTCTTCTCCGTGGACGTCATTTCAGTCTGCTTTTCCAGCATGTCTCCCCACTTACACTCAATGGTCACTGGCTCATACCGTTTCAATGCACACACCACCACACACGCTTTGCTCACCCCGTCCAGCGCGAGGGGCCAATCGGTTACTAGCGGTTATTCTGTTATGGGATGCCCGCTTGGGCGTGAGTGTGAGTAAACCCGCGGAGCAGTGCAGAGTCAATTTTTTTCCTACTACATCTTGTGCTCAGAGTATTGTGAAGACACAAGGTTTTGTGTGTTGATTGTGGACAAATTGTGGGTTCCTGGAGGAAGTCTCTTCGAGATTGAGCGCTTATCGGGCTGTGTACAAATCGGGGAGGCCCCAGGGAAGGCGAAAAAAAAAGTTGCCATTGGGGTGCTCGCCCATGTTCGTTTTTGCTGCTGGCTACGGACAATCCTCGTAAAAACCTATAAATACAGAAGTTTTTCTAATATGCCCCATCCGTGGCCAGCTCCAAAACTCGCAAGCTATTGAGATTAGATCGGAAATCCGGTGTTGACGAGGTCGAGTTGATGGGTCGACCACTTCAGGAAGGAGGGGAAAGCCTCGCGGACTTCCGTGACTCAGCGGGGGCTCGACCTTCTGCGTGGCCCATGAGGCAGACAATAGACCATGGCGTGTACCCGGAGCGTGCCATGGGCCAAGCTGTTGCGGTATTCGCAGCGCCATCCAGCAGAGATCTTGCTGGACTCAACGGCGACGGCTCCGATCTGTAAGAGCGTTCCTCCCCAGAGGGGGGTGGGGTGACAAGAGCCAGAGATGAGTAGATCCTCTGGGTTTCGGCACCGGGCTATGGTGGCGCCTACTTGGTTGTGATCGATGGTGAGCTGGGCGTTGGCTTGGTAGACGAGAGACTTGCGCGCGTATCCGCCTGGGGGACCCTCAGGGCCGGCTTGGCCAGCGGGGCCACGGGGGCCTTGGGGGCCTTGAGGGCCCTGCAAGCCTTGGGGGCCTTGGGGGCCTTGCGGCCCCTGTGAGCTTCGCGCCCCCTCCAGACCTTGTTTGCCCACGGAGCCGGTGATTCCACGCTCTGCCCGCTGGGCCTACTGGACCTTCCAGGCCAACTGCGCCTGCCGGGCCTGCCGGGCCCACCGCGCCTTCCGGGCCTACCGCGATGAGATTCGGGCGTTTGGCTAGCTCCGCTGCGATGCGCTGTGCGTCGGGCCATGCCCCTTTCTCTTCCAAGGTCGAGAGGCGGGCCTCGAGGGCTGCAATGGCCTGCTTCTGGCGGGCGAGGACCTTGACGATGCGTTCCTCGGCTTTGGTGGCGTGAGTTGTGACCCCCTCGACCTTTGGGGCCTCGTTTGTGCATGCCGTGAGCAGGATGAGGGTAACGCAGAAGGAGCGCATAGTTTCACCCTAGACGTTCGTGGCGCAAGTCGCGAACCAAAAGAAACGAAAGATGAGGGCAGAGAAGTCGCCCCATTTTCGCCAAATTTTTGCCCCCATGGATCAGGCTGTGATACCCCGGAGTACGGGGCCCGGGAGTACTGGGCCCTTTCACTGCCCCTGATGATGCCCGAGGTGAGCCTTGATCGAGCTGATGGGTGTGACCAAATGCTTCGATGGTGGCGTCGTGGCCCTGCGCGACGTCTCGCTACGCGTAGCAAAGGGCGAGCTCGTGCTGCTCACGGGAAAGAGCGGCGCCGGCAAGAGCACGCTGCTGCGCACGATCTTCGCCGCGGAGGTGCCCCAGGAGGGGCAAATCGTCATCGCCGGGCGCAATATCTGCCGCCTGCGCCGCAGCTCGATCCCCTATCTGCGACGAAATGTGGGGGTGGTCTTCCAGGACTTCAAGCTTCTCGCCGATCGAAGCGCTTTGGCCAACGTGGCTGTGGCCCTCGAGATTCGCGGCATTCGCCGCAAGGAGGTGCGTCGACGGAGCCTGGAGAGCCTCGAGGCGGTGGGCCTTGGAGATCTTGCCCAGCGTGAGGCGGGCTTACTTTCAGGGGGCGAGCAGCAGCGCGTGGCGATCGCCCGAGCGCTGGTGGGCCAGCCAGCCATCTTGCTGGCAGACGAACCCACGGGGAACCTCGACCCTGAGCATTCCTTGGATATTCTCACCCTCCTCGCCAAGATCGCTCAACAAGGGACAACAGTGATCATCGCCACCCATGACCCTCTCATCGTGGAGCGCGCTCAGAGCAGCTATATCGTCGAGCTCGACGAGGGCCGCGTGGTGGCTGTGCATCATGGGCCGACCTCTGTGGGGAGGGCGGCGTGAGCATGATCCTCTACCATTTGAGGCAGGCTATCGGTGGTATGCGTCGCAACGCGCGGTTGCAGCTAGCTGCCCTTGGCGCATTGGCCCTCGCCTTGACCTTGGTGGGGCTCGCCGCGCTCGTGGCGACCAATATCGAGCGCTTGACGGTGCAGCGAGGGCGTGGAGAACAGCTCACGGTCTTCATGCACGCCGGCGTGCCACAGGCGAGGGTCAGGGCCGTTCATCGCCTCCTGGCTACCCGAAGTGAAGTGGCCGATGTCGAGCTCGTCACGCCACAACAAGCCCATCAGGTCTTGCTCAACTCGCTCTCCGCGAAAGAGGCGCTCTCCGACCTGGGGCCTGGGTATCTGCCCTATTCACTCGAGGTGCGCTTGCATCCGGGGCAGGCTCGACGCGATCTGGGCGCGCTCTTGGCGCTGCTCTCGGCGGCTTCGGGGGTGGCGCAGGTGGAGGCGCGAGCCTTGTGGGTGGAGCGCATTGCTGCGCTGAGCGCCGTGGCTCGAGAGGTGGCCTTGGGCGTGGCCTTGGTGATCGCCCTGGCGACCCTCTTCATCATCGCGACGACCATTCGCTTGGGTGTTTTCGCCCGGCGCGAAGAGATTCACATTCAACGTCTCGTGGGCGCCACTTCGGCCTTCGTTCGAGCCCCTTTTCTCATCGAGGGCGCGTTGCAAGGGCTGGGCGCGACCATGCTCTCGCTCGGGCTGCTCTTTGGGCTCTATCAACTGGCGTCGCCCATGATGCGTGAGGCACTCTCCGCGCTCTTGGCAGGGGCCTCAATACACTTCTTCTCAGCACCCCAGCTCTTGCTGGCGGTGTTGGTGGGGAGTCTCCTGGGGCTGGCCGGCAGTGGCTTGGCCCTGGGGCGGCACCTGGAGGTCTGATGCGCTGGAGCATGGTTGCGCTGCTGGCCACCAGCCTGGGCACTATTTCGGCGCCTCGAGCAGAGGGACCCTCCTCGGTGGGAGGTCTCTCGTTGGCTCGAGCTAGCCTCTCTGTCGCGCTACCGAGGGCTCACCAGCCGCCTCAGGCTGCAAAACGGCCCAAGGCAACCCATGCGCAACGGGTGGCGTTTCAAGGGCTCCTCGAGCGCGAGCGTGATCAGCTCGCGGAGCTTACGCGCTTGGCGCGAGATGTGCTCGAAGCACAATCAAGGTTGAGCCGGGCTGGACAGCACGAGCACACCTTGACGTATCGTCGCGCGGAGGCCGAGCGCCGGCTGAAGGCCTTGCGCAAGCGACAAAAGGGCGCCGAGGTGCGCGTTCGGGCGCGGCTGCTGCGCCTCTACAAGCTGACGCGGGGTCGTTATGCGCGGGCTCTGGCTGCTGCACCAAGCGCCCGTGAGCGGACCCGTCGCGCGCGCCTTCTCCGCTATGTCGTGCAGCGTGATCTCGATGAACTTGCTACCTTTGTTCGTGAAAGGCGCGCCCTCGAGGGTGAAGAACGCGTTGTCGCCAAGGAAGAGGAGGTGACGCGCCTGGGCAGAGAGACGCTCCATAAGAAGCGTGAGCAGCTCAAGCGCGTCCAAAGGGCGCAGCATCGGGCCCTGTTGCGTCTTTCTCAACAGCGGCGCCGTAAACAGCGGCTCGTGGGAGCGCTCTCGGGGGTCAGCCGTAAGCTCATGGCTCAGGTGGTGCGTTCGCATCGCGCCTTGAAGCGCAAGGGCTTCTCCTCCCGCCATGGTTCTTTGCGTGCACCTGTCCATGGGCGCCTGTTGCGTGCCAAGGATGCGACAGCGCGTCCAGGCCTCGTCTGGCGCACCCAAGGACGTCCTTGGGTGAGAGCCGTCCACGCCGGCGTCGTGCGCGCCGCGCGTGTCATTGAGGGGCTCGGTCATGTGGTGCTCTTGGAGCATGGTGAGGGCTATTTCACGCTCTATGGCTTGCTCTCTTCGTTGACGGTGAAGGTGGGGCAGAAGATGGATAAGCATGCGCGACTTGGGCGAGGTGGGATCGATCCCCTCAACGGCCACCGCTCGCTTTATTTCGAGCTCCGCCAAGGTGTCCAAGTGTTGGATGCGGCGGCTTGGTTCTAGCGGGAGAAACTACATGCGAACGCTCCGCAAAGCGGGCTTCTTTGTCGCAGGTGTCTGCGCCACCCTTGTGATCTTGGCCTTGGTGCAGCAAGCCGCTGCTGTACCTCGCCGCTACAGCCCCTATCGCAAGCTCAACATCTTCGCGCGGGTCTTGACCTATGTCGAAAATAGCTACGTGCGAGATGTTGACGACAAGAAGCTGATCTATGGCGCCATCAAGGGCATGATGCGCAGCCTCGATCCCCACTCGGTCTTCATGCCGCCCGATCAATACAAGCAGCTCAAGGCCGACACCCAAGGAGCGTTTGGTGGTGTGGGCATCGAAGTCGAGATTCGCAACGGTTGGATCACGGTGGTCTCTCCCATCGAAGGCACGCCGGCTTTCCAGGCGGGCCTCAAGCCCAACGATCGCATCATCTCCATCGACGGAGAGTCCACCGAGGATATGCGCATGGATCAGGCGGTGCGCAAGATGCGCGGCCCACGGGGCACACGTGTCAAGGTGGAGGTGCGCCGACCCGGTCAGGAGAAGTCTTTCTTCCTCGAGATCGTGCGTGACGTGATCAAGATCGTCAGCGTGACCTCCAAGACCCTCGCTGAGGGGGTGGGCTATATTCGCGTCAAGAGCTTCCAAGAACGTACGGGGCGCAATCTGAGGGCTGCGTTGGAGCAGATGACGGCCAAGAAGAAGCTACGGGGCTTGGTGCTAGATTTGCGAAACAACCCTGGTGGGCTGCTCGATCAGGCTGTGCTCGTCGCGGACCTTTTCGTCGCCAAGGGCCTCATCGTGCGCACTATCGGAAAGGGCGGCAGGGAGATGGAGCGCGAGCAGGCCCACTCAAGGGGCACATTCTCCGGTTTCCCCATGGTCTGTTTGGTCAACGGTGGCTCCGCCTCTGCCTCCGAGATCGTCGCGGGTGCACTTCAGGATCACAGGCGGGCGGTGGTCCTCGGCACGCGAACCTTTGGCAAGGGATCGGTGCAAACGATCATCGAGTTGGCGGATGGTTCAGGCCTGAAGCTCACGGTGGCGCGCTACTACACACCTGCTGGGCGTTCGATTCAGGAGCGTGGCATCACCCCTGACATCGTGGCGCAAGAGCTGGCTCCTCCCACTCGGAAGGAGAAGATCACCAAGCGTGAAAGAGACCTACGAGGTCATCTGCACAACAAGGGGCCCAAGGAAAAACACGTGCAGACGAAGCGTCTGGCCGATTTTCAATTGCAGAGCGCCTTGGACTACTTGCGCGCGGCCAAGATCTTTCGTGCCTATCGTGGATAGCCCTTATTTTTCGGCAGAACGTTCAGCGTGATACCTTGCCTTCTGTGATCGTGCAAAGCCAGGCAGAGAAACAACAGGCCCTAGCCGATCCCTCGAGGTCTCTGTTGCGCGCTGTGTGGTGGTGCCTTTCAGCGGGCATCCTCGCTTGCGTTTGTCTCTTGGTCTGGGTCGAGTTTTTGGGCCCGAGGAACCCACCTGCCATGGCCACAGGCCAGGGTGTGGCCCCGTCGCGTGCGGCGTCCATGGCGGCGATGCCTTCGACTTCTCGGCGCTGCACTCCCCAAACACCCTGTTTGGCGCTGGTGATCGATGACATCGGCCGGGACCAGGCCATGCTGCAGCGTTTGATGCAGGTGCCGCTGCCTTTGACCTTCGCCATCTTGCCTCATGGTCGTGATACGGACCAAGCTGTGGCCGCATTGAGAGCTGTTGGGCGCGAGTATTTGCTACACGCGCCCCTCGAGCCCACGAGTCCACGTCAGATCTCCGATGAGCCACTGGTTATTTCGCGCCGCTCTGAGATTGGCGCGGTGTTCCGCGACATGGCACGACGTGTCCCAGGCGCGGTGGCGTTCAATAACCACATGGGGTCGGCTTTTTGTCGATCCAAGGAAGCCGTGTCCAGCTTGGTCGAATCAGCACGGGGAAAATTTCGCTTTGCGCTGGACTCAAAGACTACAACAGACTCGCACCTTTGCCGGATTGCGCGAGGGAGTGGTCTCCCTTGTCTCGAACGAGACGTATTTTTGGATGATCCCAACGATGCAACTACAGTAGACTATAGATTGCAGCGGGCCGTACGACGGGCAAAGGAGCGGGGCTGGGCGATTGCCATTGGGCACCCACAGGCCGCCACACTCGACGCATTGACTCGCTTTTCACGAGGGAATGACCTCATCGTTGTGCCACTTTCGGTGCTTGCTCAGACCAAAGGGGCCTTGACAGGGAAAAGCGCTGGAACTTAAAGTATTTCACAACGCTATTAACCTTCTGTGGATTGTGTTCCTCGCAAGCGCGGGCCGAGCTAGTCAATGTACAAGCTGATTATCGAGGACGACGAAGGCAAAACAACGGTCGTTCCGCTGATCCGGGACGAGATCTCCATTGGGCGTAAAGAGGGGAATACCATTCGCCTGACCGAGCGGAACGTCTCGCGTCGTCATGCCAAGCTCCTCAAGCAAAGCACCACAGTCTTCATCGAGGATTTGGCCAGCTACAACGGCATCAAGGTCAACGGAAACCGTATCAATGGTCGTATTGCCATTGGTGAAGGTGATCGCATTCAGATCGGCGACTATGTCCTGGGTCTGAAAGTGGAAGGCCAGGCCGGCAAGGCTGTGGAGGCGGTAGAGGACGCTGACATCGCCGACAGCGAGCGCGCCACGGCACAGCTCGACGTCTCCGAGCTGATCGGTGAGGACGAGCCTGCGGTCGCGGCATCCACCGAACCTCCACGCTTGGTCTGTGTGTCGAGCAACTTTGCTGGCATGGAGTGGGTGATCAACAAGTCGGTGATGGTCATTGGCCGCATCGACGATAACAACGATGTGGTGGTCAATCACCGCTCGATCTCTCGCCATCATGCGAGGGTGGTCGAGGAGCATGGTCGCTACACCATCGTTGATATGCAGAGCGCCAACGGTGTTTGGGTCAATGGTGAAGATTACGGCAAAGTTGAGCTGCGCAAGGGCGACCTGATAGATCTTGGGCACGTCCGTTTGCGCTTCGTCGCGCCTGGGGAGGACTTTGTCTTCGAGCGCGACGCTGTGATCGTCGATCCTGCCCAACTCGGCGGGCGCTCCCGGGGCACGATGTGGGTCGTCTTAGCGCTCCTGGCTCTTGGGGCCGTGGGCGTCTTCCTCTGGAAGCTGATGGATACGTCAGGTGACTCAGGGCAGGTCACGCCCCCCACCAAGCCTGTGGTCGTCAAGCATACACCAGACGTCAAAAACCAATCCGCCCTGCTCTCAGAGATTGACGCCGCCATGGAGCGTCGCGACTGGCAGCGGGCGATCAAACATTGCACTGAGCTCAACGCCGAGACACGCAAGAGCGCTGGGGCCAACTGTGATCGTGCGGCCCTGGAGCAGCCAGCTCAGAAGGTCTTCGAGAACGCAGTCGCAGCCGCCACCAAGAACGAGCATCAACAGGCTTTGGAACTTTTCTTCAGGATCCCCAAAACGAGCAGCTACTACAGCGAGCGCGAAAAGAGCGCCACCTACCTCGAGACGCGCAAGAAATTCAGGGCTCAGGCTGGTGGTGAGATCGACGATCTCTTGCTCAAGAAGGACTGTGAAGGCATCAAGAAGCTCATCGCCAGTGCCGCCCGGCTTCTGGGGGAGACTTCCAGCGAGTTCGACAAGAAGTTGACAGATTGTCAGGCACCAGCCATCGCCCTCGTGCCCCCTGAGAAGAAGCCACGGGTCGTGAAGCCACGGGTTGTGAAACGTCCAGTGATCAGGCGCCGGCCTCCCAAGCGCCCGCCTCATAAGCCCACCGCACCGACGGAGGAGCAGAAAGCTGCCGCCAAGCAGCATCGCGAGCAGGCCTGGACAGCATATCGAGCGGGTCAGGATGCGCGTACTGTCATGTTGGGCAAGAAGTACCTGCGTGTCTTTCCCAAGGACCAACAGATCTTGAGCATCGTCGGAGCCTCAGCCTGTAAGATGAAAGACGCGCGAACAGCCAGATCTGTGTCGGTCAGGTTGCAGCCATCACGACGCAATATGCTGAAATCATTCTGTATCAGGCGTGGCGTCCCACTTCCGTAATCGTTATCTTTAGGGGGCTGTTCCATCCCCCTCCCCCTGAAAAAACGTGGTTGTTCAGGGAGCGGCTAATCCTCGTTCAGGCAGTCCAGCGCTGCTCCGAGCTCGCTTGGCGAGAGGGGATCGAGCCAGAGCACGGCGGGGAGGTCTGCGGCCTCTTGTGACAGGAGCGCCGTCTCTACTTCTCCCAATCCAGGTGGCAGGCGCAGACACAAGCCGCTGGCGTCGGCCACACGTAGGCAGGTTACCTCCAGGGGGGCCGCTTGTTTTTTCCCGCCCACCGTTGGCAAGAGCCCGAGTTCTTGCTCCGTGAGAGCGACACCGCTTTGTGCGCAGAGCGCCGCGACATCCACGGGCAGTGGTGCTGGGCCCTGGGGAGTGACCCGCTCTTCGCCCCGCAGGTGGGTGCGCGCATGGGTCCAGTCGGTTCCCCGTAGCAAACCCAAGGGCGCCCCCTCCAGCTCCATCGCGAGGCGCGTGAGCTCAGGGGCATTGGGCGCCTGATGGGGCCAGACAGCCGGGGTACAGAGCAGCAAGGAGACGCCCTCCGTGCTGCCATTGGCGAGGGCTGGGTCCAGCCATTGCAGGAGCTGCTCAGCGATGGACTCACCGAAGCTGGACCGCTCAGCGTCGACATCATCCAGGGGCAGGGTGCCAACACGGGCGAAGACGCGTTGCAGCTCGCTCATGGAGCGGTGCAGGGCGAGCTCGACCCAGGGCACGATCACCTGAGACACGCCGAAGCGCCGAGCCAGCTCGACCGTCGCCAAGAGCAGTTGCCCGGCGGCGTGGCGCTCAGCATGGTCATCGCTGCAGGGGGAGGGGTGGGGCCGGCCTCGCGTGTCTTGTTCTGGCACGCAGAGCTGTAAGATCGTGCCACCCGGAGCCTCCTCGAGCAGCGCGCGCTGCAGGGGGAGATCGAGGCGTGGGTCCATGACGAGGCCGAGCTCGATATCATGCCCTTGCGCTTCACGCCATGTCTGGAGCAATGCCTCTGGCTCGAGGTGGGGGCAGAGGGAGGTGGCCAATGCAATCAACATCGGGCTATCTTAATACCCCTTGCTCGGTTTCTTCTACGCCTCCAGCGTCAAAAGGTGGGGGATCGCGCTAACACCGGAAGTTGAATTCCTTTTCTGGCTGTAGTAAACCCGAAAGAACCGCTCCTGAGGCCACTTCGTCGACCTTAGCGGAGGGTTATTGAACTGATTTCGGCAGGCCACTCGGGCTGGCCCGCCACGTGGAGAACCTCGATGCGCGTTCGTGGACCCTTGCTCCTTCTGCTGCTCACCGCGTGGTTGTGGGCGTTGCCTGCTGCAGCGCAATCTTCTGGTGGGCCAATCGACCTGCAGCTTTTCAGACCCGCCATCGATTCCAAGGGCTTGATCACGCTCAATGCGTCTCAGGTGCTGGGTCACCTCGATGTGAGTTTTGGTTTGATCCTCAACTACTCGCGTCGGCCACTCTCCCTGGTTGGTACGGGGGGCATCTGTGCGGCAGGGCAGGATTGCAGCCGCTATCGCATCAACAATATGGTCACGGGCAACCTGCAGGCCGCTATCGGGCTCTTCAAGCACGTTGAGCTTGGCGTGGGGTTGCCGTTGACCTTCTGGAATGGCGATACAGACCCCGACGAAGTGGCGGCGAACACCAACCCCGACACGGGCGATATCGACGCCCAGGGCGCAGGCGACCTCTCGATCCACATCAAAGGGCGCATCCTCAACACCTCCAAACACCCCGTAGGCCTCGCGTTGATGGCGACGCTCACGCTACCAACGGGCGCCGACGATAAATTTCTCGGTGATGGGCGGGTGGGAGTCACGCCAACGGTTCTCGTGGACAAGGACTTCTTTCGTGG
Organism: Deltaproteobacteria bacterium; assembly: GCA_019314525.1. Taxonomy (GTDB): domain Bacteria; phylum Myxococcota_A; class Polyangia; genus JAFCZD01. Next base: position 8,659 of record JAFCZD010000054.1, on the reverse strand, counting down.
CCGCTTTCAGATCGTCGCCAACTTTGGCGCTCGCTTTCGGTTCGGCGACAAGGATCCATGGGTCGATCAGCGCAACTGCACCCCCCTGGCGGCGGCGGAGAGCGTGCCTTGTGGCACGGGCATGACCTTGGAGACGACCCATCACGTCTTCTGGGGGGTGGGTTTCGCGTTTGGCATCGTGCCCGAACGTTTTGATGTGGTGGCTGAGGTGGTGGGTCAGTTTGGCCTCAATGGCGCCTTCGATTTCGACAAGAAGCACTCAGCGCAAGAAGTCCTCGCTGGCTTCCGCCTATATTTGGCACGTAACTCCTATCTCGCCTTTGGCGTGGGTCGGGGTCTTCGCGCTCCTGGCGATAACTACCAATATGGCTCGCCAGACATTCGTGGTTTTCTCGGCTTCGTTTTTGAGCCCTCCATCGGTGACCGCGACGGCGACGGCATCAAAGACGATATCGACAAATGTCCCACCGAGCCGGAAGACTTTGACGACTTCGAGGATGAGGACGGCTGCCCAGATCTAGACAACGACAAGGACGGCATCCTCGACGAAGATGATAAATGTCCCAATGAGCCCGAGGATAAGGACGGGATCGAGGACGATGACGGTTGTCCCGAGGCGGACGTGCTCGACCGTGATGGCGACGGGATCCCCGACGACAAGGATAAATGCCCCGACGAGCCTGAGGACAAGGATGGCTTTGAGGACGAGGATGGCTGCCCAGACCCCGATAACGACAAGGACGGCATCCTCGACGTAGATGACCTCTGCCCCAACAAGCCCGAGGACAAGGACGGTTTCGAGGACAAGGACGGCTGCCCTGACCCGGACAATGACAAAGACCGTATTCTCGACGTGGATGATAAATGTCCCAACGAGCCCGAGACCTACAACGGTTATCAGGATGAGGACGGCTGCCCAGACAAGGGCCGTGTGGTGGTGCACAAGGGGCGCATCGAGATCCTCGACAAGATCTACTTCGAGACCAACAAAGCGGTGATCAAGTCTGTCTCTTTCCCCATCCTCGACGCCATCGGGGCGACGTTGAAAGGGAACCCGCAGATTACGCAGGTGGAGATTCAGGGGCACGCCGATGAACGTGGAGCGGCGGACCACAACATGCGCCTCACAGATGCGCGCGCCAAGGCTGTGCGTCGCTACCTGATCGACAAGGGCGTCAGTGGAGACGCCTTGAGCGGCAAGGGCTATGGGGAGACCCGGCCTGTGGACCGCCGGCATAACGAGGCTGCTTGGTCAAAGAACCGTCGTGTTGAGTTCGTCATCGTCAAGCGCATTCAATAGTGTTTAGGCTGCTGCGCGGAATCGTGGGCTTGGGTGTCTTGGGCGTGCTCGCCTATGGCGCCGTGGCAGTGCCCCTGGGAGACAAAACCCTCTGGGAGCACGTCAAGGCCATCGCTGGCAGCAAGGAGGGCAAGACCCTCGTCGATGGCGTGAAGGATAAGGCCGACGAGGTGCTCAAGAAGGACCAGGGCAAGAAGGACCAGGGCAAGAAGGACCAGGGCAAGAAGGACCAGAGCCCAGCGTCACAGCTTGGGCAGGATCAGTTTAGCACCAAGGAGCGTCGGGAGCTGAAGGAGCTGATCCGCGAGCGCTTGGCGAAGAAGGCGCGGGAGCAGAGCAAGAAGAAGGCGTCGGCCGCCAAGGTCGAAGCCACCGAGTAGCTGACGCAGTAGGGCTCAGCGCAGCTCGAATTCCTTGCAGAAGACCAACTCTAGAACGCCGTCCTTCTCTTTCGTCTCTTCATAGCGGGCGCGGCGGTGCTCTTCGCTCGGCCAGAAGTGAGCGCAGCGTTCGCCAATGAAGTGCGCGCAATCCTCGCAGCAGAAGCGCAGGTCGTAACGCAGGCGCTGGGCGTGAAAGTGCGACGAGTCAACCCGGATCCGCATGGGGCTGGATAACACCTCGTTGGAGTCAACGCTACCGCACGATTAACCCTGGCCCTTCTCTCGCCCCCCAGAATGCGCATACAATGGCGGCGGGTGGATTATGCAGCAAGACGTGCTCCTTCGTAGCCGATATCGGGTGATCAGGCCTCTGGGTAAAGGGGGCGGTGGCACTGTTTTCGAGGTGGAAGACCTCGCCGCGGGCGCACGCCGCATCGCCCTCAAAGCCCACTTTCATCATGAGGACGATCAGGCGCTGCTAGACCTCTTGAAGGAGGAGTTTCGCGTGCTGGCGGGGCTACGTCACCCCTGGATCGCTCGCGTATACGATTTTGGTCGAATCCCGGCCGAGAGCGGGCTGGAGGGTGCGCGGGGACGCCCTGGCTATTTTTTCACGCGCGAGCTCATCGAGGGTGAAGACTTGATGGCGAGCGTGGGCGCCGCAAGCACCAGCTTGCCGCGCATCTGTCAGATCTTTCGCCGTGTGGCGGCGGTGCTCGATGTGCTGCACCGGGCGGGGGCGGTGCACGGTGATTTCAAGCCAGCCAACGTTATCGTCAGCGCCGACGACACCCCTTCGCTGATCGATTTCGGTATGGCGCGCGGTGAGGGCGAGTCGTCCTTCAGCGGGACCATCGCCTATTTGGCGCCTGAGGTGATCAGCGCCAAGCAGGTCGATCGGCGCGCCGATCTCTACGCCCTTGGCATCACGCTCTATCAGGTGTTGACGGGCAAGTTGCCAGGGGATGAGGTCGGCATCGCCAAGATGATCGATTGGCACCTGCATGGGCAACGCCCCAAGGTGTCGCTTTCGCGGCCGGACGTGCCACCAAGCCTGGATGAGCTGGTCTCGCGTTTGATGCACCCCGACCCCGACATGCGGCCGCCCGACGCCGCAGAGGTGGGCGTGGCCCTTGAGCGCGTGCTCGCCACCCTTGGGGCGCCGGTGGCGGCCATCGACGAGAGCTTTGTGGCTCCCGCGCCAGGGGCCAGCCTCAACGAGCCGCTGGAGCAGCTAGAGATCGCTATTCGTCGGCGCTTGCTCACAGCGACGAGCGCGGAGGGCGATCAACCCCCAAGCCTATTGGCTGTGCACGGCGAGCCTGGACACGGCAAGTCTACTCTCCTAGGGGAGTTGGCCTGGCGTTGTCAGCTCGCGGGTATCGAGGTGGCGCGGGGTGCCTTTCAACAAGGAGACGGGCGCGCCTTTGGCGCCATCGTCGATTTGCTGGCGCAGATCGCGGGCATCGTGGGTATGCCCCATCCCCTGCAGGTGGCAAAGGCCGGGTCCCTTGGGGCCTCTGGGGATCGTTATGGGTTGATGCAGCGCATCTGCGACTACCTCGCCGAGGCCGCGACAGAGCAGCCCCTCCTGCTTCTTCTCGATAACGTCGAGTTGGCCACCGCCGAGAGCCGGGAGGCGCTGCGCTTTTTGGCGCACACCATCGATCCGCGTGTGCCTGTGTTGCTGCTCGTGGCGCACTCCAAGGGCGCTGAGGAGAGCGAGGCGCTGGGGGCGCCACAGAGCGTCGAGCTCAAGGGGCTGTGCGAGGACGAGGTGGCGCGGCTCTACGCGGTGGCGAGCGGACGGCACGATGAGGCGCTCGTGGCGAAGATTACGGCGCACACGGGCGGCAACCCGCAGTTTGTGCTCGATGTGTTGCGGCAGCTCTGGCGTGAGGGGTGGCCTACCCACCCGGATCTTAGGCAGGCGTTGGCGCCAGCCGCCCTCGAGGCGCTGCATGAGCGACGATGGGCAGAGATCACGTCTGCGGAGCGTGATGTATTGGCGATGTTGGCGGTGTTGGGTCGCCCCAGCGGTGGCATGCTGCTGATGGACGTCATGCGCGGCGAGGTGATGCGAGGGGCGGACGGAGAGGCAGGGCGCCGAAAGGCGGTCGACGACGCCGCTGTGGGCTTGCCCCTCGAGCGCCTCGAGGCCCTGGGTTGGCTCGCCCGCACCTCTGATGGGGCCTGGGGGCTGCGTCAGGCCCACGTCGCCGCGCTCATCGTCGCGGGGCTCGAGGTCCCATGGAGAAAGCGGCTGCATCGCGCGCTGCTGGAGCTCTGCGGCGCGGAGGCCAACCCCGCGGAGCGAGCGCACCATGGCCTGGCCGCAGGTGAACTCTCCACTGTTTGGACCGACCTCAAGCTCGCCCTCGAGCAATTTCGTGAGATGGGGGCCTTCCGCCGTGCCATCGAGTTGGTCTCCCAAGCGCTGGAGTTGGCGCAGGAGTCCGGCAAACATTGGGCGCGGCGGCGCGATGATCTGCGCCTCTGGTTGGGGGAGCTTCTGCGCTTGGCTGGAGAGGTCAAAGCCGCTGAGGAGGTGTTGAGTCCGTTGCTCGAGGGACCGGCCGTGGCTGAGCGTGCCCGGCTCGAGTTGAGCCGGGTGCTGCGCGCGGCGGGGGAGGGCAGGCGGGCTCTGGCGCTCTTGCAGGGCCTAGAGGGCGTGGGCGACGAGTTGGCTTTGCAAGGGGCTTGTGAGCGCGCAGGTGCCCTCGCCGAGCTCGACGACCATGAGGCCGCTTTCGAGGCGGCCATCGCGGGCCTGGAGGTCGAGGCACGCGCTCCCAACGCGACCTTGCGCGCGGAGCTTTTGGGGCGTCAAGCGTGGTCTCTTGGGCATAGGGAGCGCTTTGACGAGGCAGTGGTGCTCTTCGAGCGTGCGTTGAGCGTGGCCCACAGCTCGCCCGTGGAGGCTGATTTGCTCAACCGTTGGGCCTCGGTGAGCTGGCGTCATGGGCGCTACGATCAGGTAGAGCAGCTCTACACGCGGGCGCTCTCGACCATGATGCAGAGCGGCAACGTTGAGCGCAGCGCGGTGATTCGCTTCAACCTCAGCGCCTATTTGCTGCAGCGTGGTCAGTATGGTGCCGCGCTCTCGCAGCTCGAAACGACCCTCCGGCTTTTTGAAGGGATGGGAGCGCAGCAGCACGCGGCCACTGCTCGTTGTAACCTCGGGCAGCTGCAGCTGGAGGTGGGCTTGGTGGAGCAGGCGCAGCACAACGTGTCCCGCGCGGCTTTGGCCATGCGCGGCTTCGGGCGTCGTGGTGGGGAGGCTTTGGCGGGTCTGCTCCTGGCGCTGCTCGCCGCTCGCCGGGGGGAGCTGGACGAGGCGCGGCTGGGCATCGGGCAGGCCCGCGAGACCTACCTCGCCATCGGTCAGAAGCGGGACGCAGCGGATGCGCTGCTCGACTTGGCGGAGGTCGAGCTCGAGGCCAAGAACTTCGACGCCGCACAACGCGCGCGAGAGCTTGCCGCTCGCGAGGTTGAGCTGGGAGAGCAGCCCGATTTGCAGATCCGCGACCAATGTTTGCGTGTGCGGCTCCTCGCTCACGCGCCGGAAGGAGGGGATGCACAGCAGGCCTGGGTCGAGCTGGGAGAAGCCCTCGAAGAGGCGCTGCACCTCGATTCGCTGCGCTGGCAATGGCTTTGCCGTGTGGCGGGCCTGGAGCTGGCCATGGCCACCGGAGAGACAGCACGGGCGCAGGTTCACGCCCGCGCGGGTGAGGCCGTGCTCGACCAGATGTGTTTGGGCCTGCCCGTGGCAGCGCAGCGCGCCTTCAACGCGCGCCCCCGTCGGCGAACCTTGCGCGGCTTGGCATCGCGGAATCGGGTCGTCGTTGGAGAGCGCGGCTCTCTGGGAGAGGTTAGCCTGCTCGGCGCGACCTTGCCTCCCATGCCGCCTTCGCAGGGGCCCGCCGAACGTGAGCGCTTCTTTCGTCTGTTGGAGATCTATCGGCGCATCGCCTCTGAACTCGATCTCGATCGTCTCCTTGGGTTGGTGATGGACGCCGCGGTAGAGCTCACGGGCGCGGAGCGGGGGTTTCTGCTCCTGGGTGATAACCCTGAGGCGCTGCGGCTCGAGGTCAGCCGCAACATCGACCTCGAAGGTCGTGCGGGGGGCTACAGCCGCTCCATCGCCGAGCGGGTGTTTTCTGTTGGGCAGCCTGTGATCACCGTCTCCGCGCATAACGATCCGCGCTTCGTTGACTACGCCAGCGTGCATCAGCTGCGCTTGGAGTCGGTGCTTTGCATCCCCGTGCATGCCTACGGAAAGGCGGTGGGCGTACTCTACATGGAGAGCCGCTTTCAATCTGGGCGCTTCACACCCGATGATCAGCGCCTGTTGATGGCCTTTGGCGATCAGGTGGCCATTGCGCTCACCAACGCGCGTCTTTATGCGGAGAACAGCAAAAGAGCCGAGGAGCTCGAGGCGGCAAAGGAGGAGATCGAGTCCCTCGCGGAGGAGCGTGGCAGGCTGCTGGAGAAACGCACGGCGCAGCTGGAGCAGGCCCAGCGTGACCTCGCTCACCTCGCGCCGCGTACAGGGCGTTTTGGCATGGTGGGCAGCAGCGGGCCCATGGCGCGCATCTTCCAGCTTATCGAGCGCGTGGCCACCACCGACGTACCCGTGCTAATTGAGGGGGAGAGTGGCACAGGCAAGGAGATGGTGGCCCGGGCGATTCATCAACAGAGCGCGCGCAAGAAGAAGCGCTTGGTGTGCATCAACTGTGCGGCGATCCCGGAGAACCTGCTGGAGAGCGAGCTTTTTGGTCACACGCGTGGCGCGTTCACCGGCGCCGACCGCGAGAAGAAAGGCCTCTTCGCCGTGGCCGACGGCGGAACCCTGCTCCTCGACGAGATCGGGGATATGTCACAGCGCATGCAAGTGGACATGCTGCGCGTGTTGCAGGAGAAGACCATGCGCCCCGTGGGCGGCCAGCACGATATCAGCATCGACGTGCGCGTGGTGGCGGCGTCCAACAAACCCCTGGCGGAGCTCGTGCGCCAGGGGAGATTCCGCGAAGATCTCTTCTATCGCTTGCATGTGATCCGCATCGAGCTTCCACCCCTACGTCAACGTCGCGACGACATCGTGCTCCTGGCGGATCACTTCCTCGAGCGCATCAATCAACAAATGGGGCAGCGCAAGCGCCTATCGCGGGGCGCCCACGAGCGCTTGATGGCTTATGATTGGCCAGGGAACGTACGTCAGCTTGAGCATGCCCTGGTGAACGCTTCGGTGCTCGCCGATGAGTTGGTGTTGCAGGCCGAAGACTTCACCTTTGACGCGCCCCTTTCGCCTGGGTCTTCGACGGAGGGCGGGATCTCCGGTTCGGCTACCGGTTCGGCTGCTGGCTCTTCCCTCGCCAGCGAGCCGGAGGACCGCAGGGCCGGGGAGCGCGCACAGATCCTCAGCGCCCTCGAGGAGACCGGCTGGAATCGAAGCAAAGCCGCCACCGTGATGGGCATGCCCCGGCGCACCTTCTACCGCCGCCTCAAGCTGCACGGGATTCAGTAGCGCGATCGTCGTGTGTTTCGTGATGGTGATTTCGGCAACTCGACAGTAGGAACCGACTGTGTTCGAGAGGGATCAACGTGCCCGCACCTGTGCCAGCTTGTGCCAGATCCACATCTGGCGCTAGAATACCCCTACCTGTTTATAGGTATTTAGTGGCGATTTCGGCTGGCGGGGATTTTGCTTTGCATTGAGGTAAGCCACTATGCGTGGTGCAGGGAGGATCGATGTTCGGGTCTAGACTTCGATGGTTGATGGTTCTGCCGCTGGGCTTGGGGCTTGGGGCGTGCAGCGCCACGCCGATCACGATCCCGTTGGGGGCCGACTCGGGCGTGTGGATGGCTGATGCGGGCTTCACCGATACCGCCACCAGCCGCGACGGTATCCATTTCCCTGACAGTGGGACTGTTCCTGGAGGGGATGCTGGCATGTCTGACGCCCTTGGCGGCCTGGATGCTGGAAACACCGACGCTCTCACCGACGGCGATATGGGCGATGGTATGCACCAAGATGACGCCAGCCACGGGGAGGGTGGCCTTGGGGACGGTGGCCTTGGGGACGGTGGCCTTGGGGACGGTGGCCTTGGGGACAGCAGCCACGGAGAGGGGGGCCATGGCCATGGGGACGGGGGCCATGCAGATGACGATGCACAGCCCGACCTTGGCGACGACTTCCCTGATGGCGGTGCAGGCACGCCCTAAGTCGGGGGACTCCTCAACAGCCCCTACAACCGATGACCCACTGATAGCTCGCCTCAAGTTCGACGATCTGACCCATGGCTGGGGCATCAGGCGCAGCATTACTGCCCCCGATTTCTAGCTTTTTTTCTACTGCGTCGTAACCCGCGCGGGCCTGATAGATCTCATTGATGATGGCGCTCACGGCTGCTTGGGACATGCCATTTTCTTTGAGAACGAGTTGGCGAATGGACACCAACCCAGCGACGGCGCCGGGCTCTGCACCACTGAGCTGGTTGTGATAAAGATCGAGAATCGCCAGGTTCCTCAGCTTGCCAAGCTCCGCCGGAATGTTGCCTGTCAGAGCGTTGGTGCCAAGCCAGAGGGTCGTCAAGTTGCTCAGGTTGCCCAGCTCTGGCGGGATGCTGCCGCTCATATTATTGTTGAGAATATCGAGCCCCTTCAGGTTGCTCAGGCTGCCCAAGGCTGCCGGGATGCTGCCGCCCAAGTCATTCCTGGAGAGATTGAGCGCCGCCAGCTTGCTTAGGTTGCCCAGCTCGGCAGGGATACTTCCGCTCAGCTGGTTGTCACCGAGATAGAGTGTCAGCAACTCGTTCAGGTTACCAAACTCCACAGGAATGCTGCCCGTCAGCTGGTTAACGCTGAAGTTGATCGTCGTCAGGTTGCTCAGGTTGCCCAGCTCTTTGGGGATGCTTCCGCTCAGCTGGTTGTTGTCGATCCAGAAGCACGACAGAGCGCGCAGGTTGCCCAACGC
>JAFCZD010000325.1 GCA_019314525.1 Deltaproteobacteria bacterium | reverse complement strand
CTCGCTGGCGTGGTCATCATCGCTGCCCTTGCCCTGCCCAACCGCGGCTGCCCCTTCCAGCAAGAGAGCAGCGGCTTGGTGCAACCCCTTGATGCTGGCGCGAAAAAGGGCGTGGAAAGGGACACGAGGATAAGCCCACTAGACACCTCCCCTCGCGCGAAGAAGAAAGAGCAGCAGGGCACGAAACGCCATGCATCCAAGCGCACCCGACCCAAAGAAAGAAGGCCCAAAGAAAGAAGGCCCAAAGCAGCGGAGCGGGCCGATGCGCGAGGCGCACTGCACCTCAACGCTGTGCCCTGGGCCCACGTGACCATCGATGGAAAAAAGCGCGGCACCACCCCTCTTGAAGGGATCATGATCCCCGTGGGCCGTCATCGCATCACCCTCGAAAACCCCGAACAAGGGCTGAAGCGAAGCTTCACCCTCGAGATCCGCGCCAACCAGGTTGTGCGACGCGTCATCAACCTGCGCCCGTCACCTTAACGACCTCTCACCTCGAGACACCAAGGTGGGAGCTTTGGTCCCATCAGAAAAGCTTCCCTACTTTGGCGAAAACACACGATGCGTGAGGTTAGCGTGGTGGGACGAAGATCCCAGCGCGAGGCCGAATTTCAGGCACATAAGGCCTGGCACAAGACCTGCTGATTACGAAGGCTATGGGAACTTGCCACAAGGAGACCTCCATGACGAAGCGATCTGCCCCTATGCTCATCATCCTCGCCGCGCTGGGCTTTGGCGCATGCGAGAGCCAACCCATCGAAGCGGGCAACGATGGTGGCGCGATGCATGATGGCGCAACGCCAGCAAGTGATGCACCATCCGCTCCGGCAACTGACGCGCCACCTGCACAGACCTACCCCACGCGCGAGGCCTATTGTGAGGGCGAGGGTCCGCCCATCGTGCTCACGCCCCAAGGGGGTACCGCCTGCACAGGCCTCATCGCGCAGGTCGCCTTTCGCTACGCCATCTGCTCCTGCGAAGCCTTTGACGGCGTAGGCGATATCTCCACCGACGGCTTCGATCATACCCAGAGCGGCTACGACCCCACCAACCCCGGCTCGGGAGCAGCCGTAGGCGTCAACGCAGAGCTGACATCCGTGGGCGCGGTGCTGGTGGGCGGCCCGTTGAGCATCGGTGGAGCATTGGGGCTCGATCTCGTCGCCCAAGCATCGGTGCGGGGCACCCTGGGCTGTGGCGGCCCAGTCACACACCAGGACGACCTCACCATCGCCAAAGACGCTTTCGTGGCAGGCGACTTCCGCGGCGCAGGAACGCTGACCATCGACGGCACCCTCACGCAACCGGCTGGAAACGACGTCTACAGCCTGGACAGCGACATCCACGCCCGGGAAGAGGCGCCGGTGAACATCCCAGCTCCGTGTGATTGCAGCGAGGAGAAGATCTACGACATCGCCGGCCTCGTGCACGCACAACGCGCGCAGAACGATAACGCGGCCATCGCCCTCGATCCTTCAAGCCTTGTGGGCATGGTGACCGGGGAAAAACGCGTGAAGCTGCCTTGTGGGCGCTTCTATCTGCATGGCATCCAAGGCGTCGCGAGCTTGGTGCTCGAAATAGAGGGTCGAGTGGCGCTCTTTGTGGCAGGCACCTTGGAGATCACCGGCGGTCTTCGGGTCGAGCTCGCCCCCGGAGCCGAGCTCGACCTCTTCATCGAAGAGGGCTTGAAGATCACCGGCGACCTCAACCTCGGCGATAAGCAGGCGCCCGCCCGCACCCGCGTCTATGTGGGCGGAGCGGAGCGCATCCAACTCATCGGCGGATCCGCGCTCAACGGCAACCTCTACGCGCCACGCGCAGAGCTCGCCTCCACCGGTGAACTGGAGGTCTTCGGCGCACTCTTCGCACGACGCCTCAGCGTGGTGGGAGATCTCTCTGTGCACTATGACCGCGCGATCCTCGACGTGGGTGCCAAATGCACCACCGAGACCGCCGGCAGCCCGCCTCCAGAGTGCAATGACTGCCGTGACTGCGGCAACCAGGCCTGCGTCGATGGCCACTGCGGCGCCTGCAGCGTGGACGCGGATTGTTGCGCCCCGCTTCTCTGCCGCGAAGGCCGCTGCGTAGCACCGATTCTGTAGACCGGACATAACTCCGCCGCCACCGGCTCCGCGACGCCGTTATGACCGCTTCTCGCCCCCAACGCTGGATTCCACGCTCCAGCCAGGAGGCAGACCGGACATAACTCCGCCGCCACCAGCTCCGCGACGCCGTTATGACCGCTTCTCGCCCCCAACGCTGGATTCCACACGCCAGCCAGGAGGCAGACCGGACATAACTCCGCCGCCACCGGCTCCGCGACGCCGTTATGACCGCTTCTCCCAAATCATCCCTTTCTGGAAGAATGAGGCATTTCACACGCAACTTTTCGGTGCCACAGCCGATAAAGCGAGCATCACCGCCAGGAGCCAACCATGGAACTGTGGCATACCAACTTTGCATCCATCGGTCGTTTGCCATTATTCCATGATGCTAAGATCCATCGCCCCCTTGCCATCCGACGACTCGCCAAACTCGGGTTCGATGGGCTGGTGCTCTTCTGTATAGTGGACGACCATGTGCACCTCGTGCTGCGTGGTAGCCGCTCCTTCGCAGGCAAGGTTGTCAGCCGCATTAAGCAATCTTGGGAGGATTTCTTCGCAGGAGACGTAGGTGGTGCCTTTCACCGACCTGTGGAAGACCGCTCCCACCTTCTCTCGTTAATCTCCTATTTCTTTGATCAGCCACGCATCCATGGCCTCGGCGCCGCGCCTCACCAGTGGGATGGCTCCTGCTTCTTCGACCTGGTAGGGGCGCGCTGGCTACCCGCCTTGAGACTCGAGTTGCTGGACCTTCTGCCTCGCGTCTCGCTCTCGGCCCTCTACAAGGCGGCGAAAACGACACCCCCAAATATCGCAAACCCTGGCACAACGAACCCAACAAGCTTATGGGAAGCGGTGCAACGCGCCTTTGCGGTGGTTTTGGGGCATGAGCAGCGCAGCTGGCAATGGGTGATGGCACGCGCCGCTGCTGTTCAACTCGCACAAGCAGCAGGGATTCCACGGGGGGAGATGCTAGCCGTTCATCCCTTTGGCGAACGTACCTGGCGCCGGATGATTCAACGCCCTCTGCCACGGGAAGCATTGAACGCCGTTCGCTTACAGCTCGCGTTATATCAACCGCGTTGTGGGCGGGAATTAGAGACGTTAACTGACAGGAATACGGCGCAGCTGGCGTGAAGGTCGCACGAAGCGCACGTGGATATGATCGCGGTGGCCCTTCCAATGGCGAACGATGCCACCATGCCGGCGGGGATACTGCAGCACACGCCCTAGCTCTTGTTTGCTATGCCCCTGGGAGCGGGCGAAGCGATACATGGCGCGCTGGAGGCGACGATCGATGAAGATGTACTCCACGTCACCTGTGGCCACCAAGCTTGAGATCAGAAACCACATGCGCTCGGCATGCAGGGTCTTGGCGCTGGCCTTGACCCAGCCCCTCCGGGGGCGTTTGAGGATCAGGCCGAGGTCAACATCGCGCCCGGTTCGGTGGGAAGCGTGGGGATAGAACTTTCCACCCCAGCGTCGACTCAGGTCACAAATACTCACAGGCAACGCCTGGGGAAAGCGCTTGATATAGGCGCTGGAGACTTCTTTCAGCCTGCGCAATGTCAGCGACGTACCCCAGGAGCGATGAGGATCCCGAATCACAAAACCCGGGCCATTGCTGGTGAGCTGTACAAAACCACGGCGAGCCCGACGACGGCTGCGCTTGGCTCGGGTCCGACGCCGACGCTTGCGCTTGTTGACCTTCTTCTTGCTCTTGTTGTCCTGCTCGATGCGAGCAGATGGCGTGGAGGCGGGCACGGCAGCAGGTAGAGAAGACAGCGCGGTGGTGCTCAGCGCATCCACAGCCGCGGCTGGGGTCATGGGCAGCGATGCGCCACCACGCGCCTCGGCCACTCCTGGCCAAAGTGCGAGACATGCGAACATTAGTAGTGGTGCCCTTGAAATCATGCTGGCCTCCACCCCTACCCATAGCACCTTACGTGCCAAGATCTGCATTCTCTAAGCTGTTGCTTTTATTGATCTGCAACCTTGGCGTCCCCATTGATTTGCCGCCTACAGGCAGCGACCTGCTGGCCACTGGCAGCAGATCCGGTGAAGACCCCTAAGTCTATGTCAACGTGGGTGAATTCCGTACTTGTGCAGCAACCGCGTCAGGTAGTTACGATCGGTGCGAGCCAGACGAGCAGCCTCGGAGATGTTCCCTTTGGTGTGCTCGAGCAGCTGTGTCAGATAGGCACGCTCGAAGTGAGAGATAGCGCCCTCTTTGCCATCCTTGAACGATAGGGAGAGGTCTACCTCTCCGCTGGGAGCCCCATCTGAACCCTCCCCTGTGGGAAGATCGGTGATGACCATGTCCCCAAGGACCAGCCGACTGAGGTGGTTGCGCAGCTCACGAACATTTCCCGGCCAACGATAACGCATGAGCTTCTTGAGCTGGGCTGGATCCACCGCCTGCTCCAAAGCGAGATCTGGCGCGATCTCAGCCATCATGCCCCGAGCGATGAGCTCGATATCCTCCGGGCGCTCACGCAGCGGCGGCAACCTGATTTGCACCACTGAGAGGCGATAGTAGAGATCGGGGCGGAAGGTTCCACGGTTGACCTCCTCTTCGAGGCAACGGTTGGTGGCCGCCATGATGCGAATATCAAGAGGGATATCCTCTGATCCTCCCACCCGGCGCACAGAGCGATTCTCCACGGCCCGCAACAGCCGCGTCTGAAACTCTACTGGAAGCTCACCGATCTCATCGAGGAAGATGGTCCCCCCATGGGCGCGCTCAAAGGCGCCTTGGCGGCCATCGAGGGCGCCCGTGAAAGCGCCACGAACATGCCCAAAGAGCTCGCTCTCGAGCAGGCTCGGCGCGATAGCACCGCAATCGACGACAACAAAAGGCCCCTCAGCACGCCGGCTGCGATCAACAATGGAGCGTGCACAGAGCTCCTTGCCGGTGCCCGTCTCGCCCGTGATCAGGATCGTCTCGTCGGTGGGTGCGACGCGTTGCAAGAGTGAGAATATCGAGCGCATCCCAGCGCTCAGCCCCACCATCCCGCCAAACCCCGTCTTAACGCTCAAAGACTCGGGCACGCGCTCATTCATCGTGTCGAGGCGCACCTGGGTCTGCCCAAGGATGATCACCGTGCCTGAGGGCACCATGGCCTGCTGGATCCGCACGCCTCCGGGCAACCACGTCCCGTTGGTGGACTCCAGGTCACGCACCCTCACGCCACTCTCAGCGTTGGTGAGCTGCACATGAATCCGCGAAACGGCGGGGTCCCCGAGCTCCAGGGTCGAGCCGTGCTGGCTACCAATATGCAGCACCTTTTCGCCGCTCACCACCACCGCGCCAGCGTCCATGCCAGACATCACCTCAAGGCGTAACTTGGGCCGGGAGAGACCCGGCGTGCGAATCAGCTGGCGCGTGTCGTCTCGGGCGCGGCGTGAGACCTTCTTGTTCACTGCGTCATCTCCCTTCTCCCGGAGAATGCTACACCACAAAGAGCCCAAAGCGCGAAAACACGCACCAATGTTCGCGGTACCCAGTGGGGATTGCTAAACTCACCTTTTCTATGAAAGACCTCACCTCAGCGCTGCTGGCTTTTGCGCACTTCCTGCTGCTGATCACCTCCTACTATATCGTCAAGCCGGTGCGCGACACGCTCTTCGTCAAGCGCATCGGCCCTGAGATGCTGCCCTATTTCTACCTCCTCGTGGCGGCTATCACCCTCGTGGTGGTTTGGGCCTACAATCGCCTGCTCCGCCGTTGCGAGGCGCGCCGCTTCGTGCTCTACGTTCAGGCCGCCGTCGCGCTCAACCTGCTGCTCTTTTGGCAGCTGATGCTCGCTGACGTCGCCATGTCGGCGGTCTTCTTCGTTTGGGCCTCCGTCTACAATATCTTGCTCGTAACCCTCTTTTGGTCGCTCACCAACGATCTCTTCGACGCAGCCCGTGGTCGCCGCTACTACGGGCTCATTGGAGGTGGGGGCATCATCGGAGGTATCCTCGGCAGCTCACTCACCGTCTGGCTGCCCTCTCGTATTGGCACCGCTCACTGCTTGCTCGTGGCCGCCGCGCTGATGGTGGCGGCCACCCTGCTCACCTTCTGGCGCCTGGCTCACGCACCTGCACGTGAGCCTTCCACGCTGCTCGAGAGCGCGCCCCCCCATCCATCGCTCTGGACTGACGCTCACCTGCTCATCGATGACCGCCACGTGCGGCTCATCGCCAGCATCGTCTTCTTCCTCACCTTGGCGCGCACGATCTTTAACTACCACTATTTCCATCTAGTCGATGCCCTCGTCACAGGCACGGACGCCACCACAGCCTTCTTCGGCAAGGTCTACATGGCGACCAATATCACCGGCGCCGTGCTGCAGTTTTTCGTCACCTCCGTGGTGCTGCGTTTCTTTGGCGCCAAAGGCGGGTTGGTCTTTTCGCCGGTGGTGCTCTTTTCTTCCATGGGTGCCCTGCTCTTCTCGCCGCTGCTCTTGGTGGCCGCCGCCTTCAACGTGGCCCAGCAGGCCACGAGCTACTCCATCAACCAAGCGAGCAAGGAGCTGCTCTACACCCCCACCAGCGAGGCGGTGAAATATCG
>JAFCZD010000053.1 GCA_019314525.1 Deltaproteobacteria bacterium | reverse complement strand
AAGGGGCATTGCGTGGCGAAGTTTCCTGAGGGCACCTATGCCTTCCGCCAAGGGCTCGATATCCCCTGCGCGGCTGCCTAACCGTACCTCGCCGAGCATTCCTCCCATCACTTTCCGGCCTCGCTCTGCAGGCTTTTGGACGGGTCCGTCCCCTCCACGATTTCTTCCGAGATTTGAGCCCCTCAGGTCGTAAATTCGGACACAGCAGCGCTCAACTCCTCTCCTGAAGCGCTCCTCTTTCATTCACCAGCACTTGTGAAACACCAATACCATCGCTCCATCGAAAAGACTTTGAGACAGTGTTATCATGCGCGGCTATGAGGGACAGTGACGTGAAAGGACTAGCTTGCCGTGGGGTGCGGGGGGCGATCTGTGTGGGTGAAAACGAAAAGGGCGCGATCATTGAGGCTTCTGCGCGGCTTCTCCGCTTGCTTCTCACAGCCAACGACATCGAGGCAGAGGATCTGGCGAGCATCTTCTTCACCGCCACGCCTGATCTAGACGCGGCCTTCCCCGCCGCGGGCGCAGCAGACATGGGTCTCGATGACGTCGCGCTGCTCTGCGCACAAGAGATCGGGGCAGAAGCGCCCATCGCTCGTTGCATACGCATCCTGATGCATTGGAACACTTCCAAGAAGGCCACAGAGATCAAGCACGTTTATATAGGGGAGGCAGCGCTGCTGCGCCCCGAACGTGCCCTCAGCCCTGAGGAAGAAGCGTGAGCGCCGACCTTCCCGTGTGGGACGCGTTGAAGTTTGGTTACCTCCCCACAGACGTGGTCTATGGCGTCGAAGGAGACGCTGAGGCTGACCCACCTTGGGCAGAGGGAGGCGTCGCCGCAGAGCACGAGCTGCGGCTCCCTGTGGCGGCGGCCGCGCTCTCCTACGGTACAGGGATCATCGAGGGGCTCAAAGCCGAGCGCAGCGCTGACGGCCGCGTGCTGCTTTTTCGTCTGGCCGATCACGCCGCGCGCTTCTTTCGCTCCGCAGAGCGCATGCTGCTCCTGCCTTTCCCGGAGGAGCGCTTTGTCGCAGCCGTGAAGCAGCTGGTGCGCGCCAACGCTCGTTTTATCCCCCCCGCAGGCCACGGGACCTTCTATGTCCGCCCCCTCGAGTTCGCCATAGAGCCCATGCTCGGTCTGCGCCAAGGGCGGCGCTTCATGGTCACCCTCTATGGTTGCCCCGTGGGCGACCTCGGCCACGGGGCCGTCGGCGCCTTGAAAGTGCTCGATATCCCGCGTTCCTCCAAAGGTGGCACAGCAGAGGCCAAGGCCATCGTCAACTATGGCGGGGTGCTGCTCCACCGCGAACGCGCCCGTCGCGAGGGCTTTGATGATGTGCTCTTCACAGGCGCAGGGGCTGTCCAGGAGACCACAGGTACCAATGTCTTCTGTCGGCTTCATAGCGGCGAGCTGGTGACCCCACGGCTGGATGGGCGCTTCCTTGGCGGCATCACCCGTGACTCCGTGCTGCATCTCGCTCGCGCCGAGGGGCTCGAAGTGGATGAGCGTGAGCTGAGGGTGCAAGAGATCCTTGACCATGGCCAGGAACTCTTCTGCACCGGCACGGCTACAGGTGTGCGCAACGTCGCACGTCTCGTGCACAAGGACCGCGAAAAAACGTTCACCCAGGGGGAGCTCGGTGAAACCCTCGGGCAGAGGCTGTCAGCGATTCGCGCCGGATCCGTGCCCGATCCCTTTGGTTGGACAGATGAGGTTTCCCTGTGATCACCTCAACAAGAACTCCCATCAAGAAGGTCGCGCTTGTTGGCTTTGGTCGCTTTGGTCGATCCCTAGGTGGGCTGATGCAGCAGCATGGGCTTGAGGTTTCCGCCTACGATCCCAACACGACACTCTATAGTGAGGCTCTCGTCTCCCAGGTAGGCGACGCCCTGGCCGGTGCGCAGCTGGTGATCTTTGCCGTCCCCGTGGGTGTATTGAAAGACGCCCTCCACCACGCGCGCCCGCATATGCATGCGGCTCAAATCGTGATCGATGTGGGATCGGTGAAGGTGAATCCCACCCAAGCCCTTGAAGAGGTCTGCGCTGATGAGATCCCTTGGGTGGCCACGCACCCACTCTTCGGTCCCGATAGCCTCGCTCGCGGGGAGGCTCCCCTCGGAGTGGTGGTGGCACCCAACTCGTTTCATCCACACGCCGTGGAGCGCGTGGCTGAACTCTACCGTGCTCTCGGTTGCGACGTGCGGATGCAGGCTCCCGAGGAGCACGACGACGTGATGGCTCATACCCATGCGCTGACGTTCTTCATCGCCAAGGCTCTCGTTGACCTCGGCATCGATCGCTATGTCGAGAGCGCCCCCCCTTCCTTTCGCGCCCTGGCGTGCACCATCGCCTCCGTGCGTGCCGATGCTGGCCATTTAATGGCCACGATTCAACGCGACAACCCCTTCGCAGCAGAGGCGCGGCAGGCTCTGATGGACGCCCTGCAGCAGCTCAATCGCCGGCTCGTTTGTTCCGATGAGGTGGTAGATGTGCCGCAAAAAGGAGAGAATTCATGATCATCACCCTCGAGCCAGGAGCCAATGCTGAGCAAGCCGTGGCCCGCATCGAGCAGATCCTCGGCGACGAGAGCGGCGTCGAGCTGCGAAAATACACCTTCGAGGGCGCCGCGACGTCGGTCGTGGAGCTCCACCTGATCGGCAACACCGGGGAGCTGAGGGAGTCGGCCTTTGCCGTACTTCGTGGTGTTCATAAGGTCGTGCGTGTCTCAAAAAAGTACCGTTTGCTTGGCCGCCCCACAGGTACCACCGAGAGCGTGGGCTTTGAATATAACGGTGTACACTTCGACGACACGCGGGTGACAGTAATGGCAGGCCAGTGCGCCGTCGACACTCGTGAGCATACGGCCGCCATGTTCGCCGCCCTGAGCGAACATGGCTTGAAGACGAGCCGCATGGGGGTCTACAAGCCTCGTACTAGCCCCTACGACTTTCAGGGCTTAGGGAAGGCGTGCTTGCCCTGGCTCCTCGAGCAGGCCGCGGAAGCAGACGTGCGAGTGATCGCCGTCGAGGTCGGGGATGAGCGCCACGTCGAGGAGATTCACTCCGCCATTAACGAGGCGGACTGCGGTGTGGGTGTCATGTTGCAGATTGGCACGCGCAACGCGCAGAACTTCGAGCTGCTCAAGCACGTGGGACGTCAACAGACCCTCCCCGTACTCTTCAAGCGCGGCATGGGCTTGACCATCGAAGAGTCGCTCAACGCCTGCGAATACATTGCCAGCGAGGGCAACTCGAAGATCATCTTCTGCATGCGCGGCGTCAAGAGTAGTCTCGGCGCGCCCCATCGTAACTTCGTCGACTTCGGGCAGGTCCCGGTGGTGCGGCGCCTGACCCGCTTGCCTGTGTGCATTGACCCGTCCCATAGCGTAGGAAACCTAGACCTAGCGCCGGATGGGCTCCCCGATCTTATCCACGCTGTGGGGCAAGGTCTCATCGCTGGTGCGTCCATGGTGCTCATCGAGTTTCACCCAGATCCAGTCCGCGCCTGTTGCGATGGGCATCAATCCCTCGAGCCGCGTCACCTCCCTTTCTTGCTCGAATATGTTGCGTGTGTGCGGAGAGCCTATGAGGAGGTCATCGCGCTGCCCACGCCCTGATTCTCGACCGCAGGTCGGCCTCTTGGGGCTCTAGATCGAGAGCAATCTAACGTGCGCTCCTACCCATGGCGCGCAGAGAGCGCAGGGCGGCTTTCAGGTGGTTCTTTGTGATCTTCCCCTGCGCCATCGCCTCAAGCAGGGGTTTCGCCCCTGATCGCATCTTCCCGATACCCACGCGGTGGTCATGCTTCGGCGCGGCGAGGCCGCTCGTTTTGCTATCCGAGCTGGAGGCTTCAACCTCTTTCGCCCAGCTGGGGGCGGGCAGCGGGGCGGTGTAGGCACCGTCGCCATCGGTGTCCACGAAGAGTGGGTTGGTCACGGCGAAGGGGCGCACTTTGGAGACCGTGGGAGAGAGCGGTACACCCAGGCTGCGCAGAGGCGGTAGCAGTGGCGCCAAGCGTTGAATGACCTCGAAAAGCCCAAGGCGCGCGGTGGGTGGTGAAGAGTAGACGGGGGCCATGGACTTGCCGTCGATCCCCATGGCCACCACCACATACCAGGCGTCACGGGAAGGTTTGTCATCCAGTATAGCCTGATAGTTGACGATCGAATCGTTGGGGAGGCGGATGCAATCGGGGGAGCGTTGAGGGCAATCTTGACGGCCCTTGACGATCTTGATCAGCTCGCCGTTGCGGTAGAGCTCCAGCCTGTCGACGTCGAACCAGCTCGGTGATTGCACACGAATAGAGAGCTGGACCTTACCCTCGTCATTCACCGTGGCCACGCCCCCGGTGTCTGTATTGGCGCTGGAGAGCTCGACGAAGGGGCCATAGGTGGCAAAAGAGCGCATCGCGCGCAGCTCACGTGTCACCTCGCGTTTGTCGATGGCCGGTGGATGGTCGGTGGAGGAGCGAATATAGTTACGAGGGATGCCCGCCTCTGTGCCGTAGGTGTCGTGGCTATCAGAGTTTCCGAAGAGGGTTCGTCGGACGCCTCGGTTGAGCATCTGGAACCAGTCGTCGAGGGTGCCACGCATCGTCGTGCATGGCGCCTCATCCACAGCTACCTTGGGTGTGGCGAGCACGCAGATGCCGAGCTGAGCGTTGCAGTGGTTGCGCAAGGGGTCTGCGTTACACCCTGCATCATCTTCGCAGGGGAATTGGCAGGCCTCGGTATTTCCATCTTGCAGGCAGCGCTCCTGCTGTGGGTCCGTCGGCTCTGTGCCCCACCTGTCGGTGCACTCGGTGTCATCCGTGCATCGCTTCTTGAGGCGCTGGCAGGTGCGCCGTGTGAGGTCGGCGGCGAGGGGCAGGCAGGCCTCACGCCCAGCGGCTACACGATCGGCATCACAATCACCATCAACATCGCAGCTAGAAATGCAAGACGCGGTGGCGACATCGCAGAGGCTCTTGGCTCCGCAGTCAGCGTCGCTCATGCAGCTACAGGCGAAGTCTGGATTATCATATGCGAGGGCGAGCTTCTGTTCAGCAACGGTACGGTGCATGAACTCGCGCTGAGCAGAAGACGAGATCTGCGCCCACCGGCGCTGGATCTCTTCATAGGGGAGGTCTTTGCGCGCGGTCAGCTCGGAGAGCTTGCGGTTGTAGTCACGGATCTCGGCGTAGGTGGGGCGGCGCACCATGTCAAGGTTCTTGCCGGAGAGCGCTTCGAGGCCGTCAAAAGCCCCCGAGAAGTTGTTGGGCATGAGCGCGGGGCTGAAGAAGCCCATGAGGTTGAAGGCTGGCGGCTCAAGGGTGAAGGCGTCGATATTGTAAAAGTCGAAGTGGTCATAGAAGTGCGCCACTACCACCATAGCTTCGTCGATCTCTCCCCTTTCACGCAGGAGCCTGAAAATCTCCCCTGGTGGGCGGTTCTTCCAGTCGGGGGTCCCTCCAGGGAAGTCCTTGCGCCAATGAAAGGCGCCGTTGAGGTCGGCGGTCTCATCAAAGCGCAGCGGGAAGCCGAGAAAATGGCCATAGTCGAGGGGGGAACATTCGACGCCAACCTGGCTCTTGATGAAGCTCTGCGCGTGGAGGCGGAAGATGGTGGGGGCGTAGTCGGTGAGGTAATCATGATCTGAGGATGAAAGGTACTCCACCCCCTCGGCCAGGTAGGAGCGAACACGCGTCTCATGATCGAGACCTGAGTCGACGCTGTTGGGGCCATGCACATGGAAGTCAGCAGAGATCCATCCGCGAGTGTCCACGACATGCGGCAGGTGGGCCTCAAATCGCGTCACCGTGCCCCCGCGGATGGTGACGAAGCGTCGCACGACTTCATACTCCATGCCCCTCGAAGCGAGGACCTCGTAGGTGCCTGGGGGCAGCTGCGCCTGGCCTCTGCCGTTGTCGGAGAGCACCTGATGACTGACCCCATCAGCCCAATGTCTTCCTCCCAGTTCGAGGGGGAGGCGAGCGTCTGTGGGGCAGGCGCAGTGCTGCTGCGTTTCATCCCAGCGTTGGTCAGGGCGACAGCTCGAGGCGCTCTGCACCCCCGCTGCGATGCAAATCGAGCGCCCCGCGTCACAACGGGGCCGGTCTTCATATTTTGCGCAGTCGGCGTCGCGAGCGCACTCGGGGAGACAAGCACCAAGGGTCAACTTCGCAGGGATGTTGCGCCCGCTGCTCTCGCGGAGCGAGTATTCGAGGACGCCAAAGTCCGATGCAGAGAGGGTGATACCGTGGGTCGCCCCTGCTTTCACCACTAACGCCATGAGCCCTGACGAGGGGCGGCTCTCGCTGCGGGTCATGAGGATGTAGCGCCCCTCGGGCAGAGGTCCGCTGAAGCTGCCATCTGCGAGGGTGTCGAGGCCCGAGTCGGTCACGAAATGTGAGATCAATCCCAGCTCCCCCAGAGGAGGCAACGCGGTGCGCGTCTCTTCACGCTGGGTCTTCTCCAGCTCGCGGAAACTTTTTCGGCCGATCTCCGCGGCCGTCAAATTCGCCCAGCTCGTGGGTACAGAGAACACGAAGACTTCAGCGCCCGAGAGAGGCTTGCGGCTGCGAGCGTCAATGACGTGCCCGTTTACCTGACCTGTTGGGATCTTGCGCAGCGCATAGAAGGGTTCGAGGGCTGAGGCGACGCTGCCATCGCCCACAGAGACGAAACGACGAAACACCAGTTCTTTACCGTCAAAGCAAGTCGGGTTGCTTCTTGGGCAGCTGGCGGCGTGGGTGAACGCGACGGTGAAGGATTCGGCGAAGATCGGCACGTTGATCTTGCCGCCTGCGTTGAAGTAGGCGTAGGAGACATCCTTGCCCGTAGCCACCATATAGTCGAGGGCCAGGGGTGAAGAGAAGACGTCTCCCCCTGTGTCAAAGACGCTGCGAATGGAGGTCTGGTTGTCGAAACCATTGCCAGGAATAAAGACCCGTGCTTTGGCGGAAAAGAGCGTGAGATCACCTGCGAAGACGCCTGCGCCCTTGTCGTTGTCGCCTCGGCAGCGCTTCATGGTGGTGTCGAACTCTCCAAGCTTCAGCGGCGTGAGGAGGTCCTCGCAGTAGGGCTTGTCTGCCGGACAGGTCTGATCTGCGGAGCCACAGTCGATCTGTGCGTACTCGCCAAGGAGCAGATCAAAAAGAGCTGTCTGCGTCTTGAGCTCGTCCATGGGAAGATCTTCGCCGGTGGCGCCATAGAAGCGCGCCCGAGTGGTCAAGCGCACGAAGCTCTCACCGGGGCAGAGGTCGTAGTCGGTGACGATCTCCAAGTCCCTGGCCGGGTAGGAGCGCTTGATCGCCATGTCGAGGAGCCCGAGGATGCCAAGTACGTTGTCACCCTTGCCCTTGGCGCTGACGCGGGCGCAGCGCGTATCCACCGCGTTTATGCCTTCACTCATGGATCGCTCGGGGCAGGGAGAGGCACCCACCTCATCGCAGGCGCCAAAGGACATCTCCGTGGACGCGTTGATCTTGAGGTTGACCATGGGGCCAAGCTCATAGAAGACGTCCTTGCCCTTACCCACGCCAAATTTGTGATGGGGTCGCTGCAGGTCGAGGTCTACCAGGCTCCCATTGGCGATGGGGAAGGTGCTGCGCTCGTTATGTCGTCCATGGACCACCGCGCGGATGCGATCGTTTTCCAGCACATAATCGCCAGGGCGCGCGAGGGCCGCTGGGCCTCCGATGGACTGAGCCATGGTGGTAAGTTCAAAGGCTCGGGCGAAGCCCTCGTCGCCGCTCTCACAAGCGGCTCCCAGGAGCGAGGCACCAACGACGAGCGCCACGCTGAGGCGGGGTATCGTTGTCATGCGCTTCACTAGAACATCGCCTGGAGTTGAGCCAAGGCGATATCGTTCTCTATCTCGGGGCCATCGAGCTCGTCCCGACGCAGGTAGTTCAGCTGCAGCTTCAGGTTGTGCGCGTGAAGATAGACGTTGACGCCCACCGAGAGCAGTTGTTGCTTGCCGAAGGTCGGGAGGTCTTCGTTGTCGTTGAAATACTCGTAACGCATGGAGAGTTGCAAGAGGTCGCGCCAGACAAAACCCGAAAGCTCACCGATGGCGGCCCAGCGGTTGACTTCACCAGCATCGATGATGCCCACGGGCTGCTCGTCAGGGCTGGAGTGTTCCCAGAGGAACTCACCCGTGAGGCGCACGCGAAAGCCCGAGAGCTGAAGACTTCCGCTGGCACGGTGCAGCGACACAGCCTCCTGATCGTCAAACATATAGGCGGCGCCTAGGTAGAGCTGGAGATCGCGTGGCACGAGCTCAGGCTCACGGTCGAAGAGCAAGAAACCCACGCGCGCTGATGCGGCCAGCCCGGCGAGGCGGTTGCCGCTGGTGACGCCATCGGAGCCATTGTGGACGCCCACGGCGTAACGCAGCTGCGCGAGCTTTCCAGAGGCCGAAATGCCGACACGGCGATCAGGCATGAGCAAGCCCACCGAGAGCGGGCGCTCGGTGAGCTCGAGGCGCGACGAGGACATCATGGCGAAGGTCGAAAAGGGGACGCGGTCGACGCCTGCGGAGAGCTGCAGCCAGGTGAAGCGTCGCCAGGTGATGGTGGCATCGAGGAGCTCGTTGCCAGCGTCGCCTCCGGCGGAGGCACCCACGGCGTCCTTGAGGTCCAAGGCGAAGTAGTAGCCAAAATGCGGCAAGAGGTCGCCCGAGAATGCAAGGCGCGCGCGGCGCACACGAAAGCCTTCCGTATCCAAGGGGTCACCGAACTGACGGGCGACCTGGTCTCCGGCGTAGAAAGCACCCTGTACCTGGATCAATCCTCCCATGAAGAGGCTGAAAGGCCCTCGTCGGACGAGCTCGATGCGCGGGACGAGATCCTGGGGCAGGGGGGCTGCCTCGTGATCTGTGCCCATCGCACGCGCTCTCGAGGGGGAGTGATCCGGGCCCGTGCTAGCCGCCGTTGGCGCCGCGATGGCTGGGACTTTGGGAGAGGGAGCTGAACGCTCGCTTTCCTTTGCGGGCGCTGTGGGCACTGACGTAGGTCCTGCGGTGGGTTGCGTCGCCGGCGTCGTGGACGTCTGAGCGAGGCTCGTGAAGGGGGAAAGTGAAAGGGCCAAAGTGACGATGGCAGAGGTGGTGCGCACCACGATCTCCTGAGGTTGATTTCGTTGCGGACCGTAGCGCGCAGACCCTTAACGGTCAATTCACAGTGGAGGTGCTCGCAGAAGGTTTCCGAGGGAATTTGAAGCATCTATTCATGCTATCGTGGACCTCTGAGGAGGGGCCTTTGAGACACCTACACTTGCCGCTTAGATTTGCATGGACATTTCTGCTCTTGGTTTCGCTTGTAGGCCCTTTGGGCTGTAGCGACGAGGTTTGCGACGAAGCAGAAGCGAAGCTGCGAGATTGCCTCGAGCAGCTCGATTGCAATCGTGTCGATCCCGCTGACCGCACACGCTGTGTGGCCTCCAAGAACGAGGGTGAAGATGTCCTCGTGAAGATGTCAGGGGCGCCCTGTGTCGCGGAAGTTTCGGATCTCGCCGAGCAGATCAACCGCTGCAACCCCAACCCCGTGGATCTTTGTGTTTGCTTCTGACGTGGGTGCAGGTGCTCGTCGCTGATGGAAGAGGGAGGGAGCGGCTACTCCTCAGCCTCACCTTCTCCCTTCTTTTTCCTGCCCATAAAACCCATGGCGATGAACCCAATGAGCACGAGTAAGAAGAGCCAGCGTCCGTGGATCTTCCAGAGCCCACCTTTGTGTTTTCCATGGTATTTGGCGTTGATCACCTCGCTCAGCTTGGCGTGACGCACGAAGCTATTGCCAACGAAGGCCACAGGTTCGCACTTCCAGGTGTGGAGGTAGGCCCAGAAGATGCCGAAGATCTTGCACTTGTAGCCGGCTCTCATGGGCTTGAATTTTGGATTCTTGTCAAAGGGCGCAGGGACGGGGCCTGCCTCGAAGATATCCTCGCCTGTGTTGATGATCGCAAAGCCCTTGGCTTCGGCCTCAGGGGTGTGGAGCAATAACGAGAGTGCTACCACGAGCCCTAAGCTCAACTGTGCTGCTCTTCTGACCATGCTTAACTTCTCCCCTTCTTGTTGAGTGGTCTGCATCTTAGATCAGAACCACCATGAGTGTGTCAAGGATGTTCAGCCGCCGCCCACCAAGGTTGAGAGCACCACCGTCGCTCCTTCCCTAAGAGGGGTGTCGTGTCGGACCACTTCACCCTGGACGGCGCCGAGAATATGGCGTTGATGCAGCGGTTCGTAGCAGAGCTCTATCAGCAGCTCCCTCAGGGTGCTGCCCTCGGAGAGCTCACACTCCAGTTGGCGCTGACCACGGGTCTTGAGCAGGGCACCGACGATTTCAACCTTTACCTTCATTTCTATTCTCTATTCTCCATCTGCGCTGCCCACTCCACAGACGGGACAATCCATGCGGCGCTTCACGATCAGCGTGCGCACATCCCAGCGCGCGGTGTCGACGAGCAAGAGCCGCTGGGCGAGCGCGGGTACTCCGAGGAGCACACGGATCGCTTCACCCGCCTGGGCGGCGCCCACCAGCCCTGCGGTAGCACCAAGGATAGGCGTTGGCCCGTCTTGCGTGGGAGGGTCAGCGTAGAGGCAACTCAAGCAGGGGCCCTGCTCGAAGAGGAGGCTCGCCACGCGCCCCTCGAAGCCTGCGCAGGCACCGTGCACGAGGGGAGTTTGGTGGGCGACGCAGGCTGCGTTGACGGCGTGACGCCCCTCGAAGTTGTCCATCGCATCTACGACGACGTCGACATCAGCGAGCAACGTCGAAGCGCTAGCGAGGTCGATCACAGCGTCGTGGGCGTCCAACTGAGCGCTGGGCGCGAGCCTGGCGAGCCGCTCTTTGGCCCGCGCCGCCTTGCGCGCGCCGAGGTCGTCGTCTCCGTAGAGCACTTGGCGGTTCAGGTTCGACAGCTCCACTGCCCCATGATCGATCAGCACCAGTCGTCCGACCCCTGCGGCCGCCAAATAGAGGCTCGCCGCCGAGCCGAGGCCACCGAGGCCGCAGATCGCGACGCTCGCCGCCTCCAGCGTGTGTTGGCCTGCTTCCCCGATTTCGGGCATGGCGAGCTGTCGTTCGTAGCGGTTGGGATCGATGGTCTTCATATCTATCGTGCTGGCGCTATGGGTGTCCGCCGCCAGGTTCTGCCGGCTGATCACCCCGCGTGTCCTCGAATCTCGTTGGCACCTCACAGCGGCAGACGTGGCAACCTCGCTCTTTATCAAAAGAGCAAATCGTGCGCGTCATGCAGCGCATGCTGCGGCTCTCCGGGCACGTGCTGGCTATAGGGGTCGTTGCGCATGCACTGAGCAGCACGAGCAACAGAAGTGGCATGAAGAGCGATCGCATCCAAAGCCTCCCTAGTCACGTGGATCAGAAGTCGCAACCGCCCACCCGGCTCATCGCCCCTCAAAGGTGCGATCGGTTAGCAACCCTACGCTCTTCGCGCGCTTGCCATCAGCCTCTATCTCCAACGCAACGAGATAGTGACGCGCGGGGTGTTCGAAGCGGTGCATCAAATGCGGTTTATCGGAGCTGCGTTGCTTGCCCGCGAGGGTCCAATGGTAACGCGCACGAGTCTCTTCCCCCCGTGGGGGTTTGGCGGCGAGACGGAAGAGCCCTGGGTTGGTCAGCTCCGCGTGAAAGTCGGCGAAGAGGGCGCCGCGCTGGGGTCCACCCACGCAGTCCTCGGGGAGGATGGTGGTCTGGAAGCGGTGAACACAACCTGCCTTCGCGTCGACGATGGTTGCGCGCATCTGGCTGGTGACCCCCTTGCGTTTCGCCAGCCGCAAGGCCCGAAAGCGCCCCCGCGTCGTTTTGTCGGCGCTCGCCATCCACACGCGGTGCCATGGAGCTTTTGTCTTTAGCTCGACAACGACCCGTTCGCCTCGGCACGGAGTGCCGTGGACCTTGAAGCGCGTTGCCTCGGGGTGGGGGCAGAGGGTGGTGATGGGTGGGGGAGCTGCGGGCATTGGCGGCGAAGAAAGAGGGTAGCTCGCTGGCGCCCGCGAAAGCACCTGCAACGAGAGTTCGTCCTTAGCCCAGGTCGCGCCACGGCGAGCTAGAAAGCGGAGGGTGTAGATCCCTGGCTTCTCTGGCGCTCGCCAGCGTAGGCGCGTGCCTTGGGCCGAGGCCTTCCCTGGGCCCTCCCAACGGCTCTCGCCAAGCTCGATGTCAGCGGGTGAAATACGGGCGCTGAGGGTCAAGGTGCCCCCCGCTTCGATCACATAGCCATCGGCCTCGAGGACGACGCTCAGGGGCATCTTGCGACCGCGCTTATAGTAGAGCCAACCTGGGATGGCGACAGCTGAAGCCAGCATCACCACGATGGCGAGGGTCTTGAGCCTTTGCATTGGGGAGGAGGTCGCTTCCATCAGTGCGCCCTTTGCGTCTTGCTGGCAGCTCCCTGCATGCGTGTGCGCAACAGACCGATGCCATCACGGTGGCGTTCAACGCCGAGGGAGACGCGCGGCAGTCGCGCCCTTTTTTGCAGGTCCACGCGCTCGAAGGCGTTTTTTTGGCGCAGAGGGATGTAGGCGATGCCGTCGATCACCGCGAGCTGCCGCGTCACGAGCTCGGAGAAGCGGAAATCGAACACCGTGCTGTGATCCACCGCTGTGGCATTGAACCACGCGTCTCCGTTGTCCTTGAGCAGGCTTGTCACGAGCAGCGTCTCATCGCTGGCCATGGCACGCACGCTCATTTCGAAGGGGAGCTGGTCCACACGCCTTAGACTGTCACTGCCAAAGACTGATACCCTGCCATCGGTGCTGTGCATCCCAACGCCTGAGACGTGGGCGACGTAGAGCAGGCCCGTGGGGCCGATGGAGAGCTCGCGAGCGCCTGCGGGGATAGCGCGTCGACGCAGCACTTTGCCCTCTTGGAGGTCGATGGAGAGCAGTTGAAAGGTCGCGAAGACCTCGTTGGCACCGATGAGTCGCTCGGTGCGCTCGATCACAAAGGCGTGCTTGCCAAAGCTGACGAGATCGATGGTGGCGCCCTGGAGGATGATGGAGCGTTCTTGTTCGAGCGTGCGTGTGTTCACCACGCTCACTCGCCCTGGAGGCCCCTTTGGGGGGGTGGCGTGACCCACAAGCAGCCGGCCATCGTCGGCCCAGCGCAGCCTTTGTGGCGAGGGGGGTAGGTTCAATCTTCGTTCGAGGGCGCCCGTCTTGAGGGAGACGACGTGAAGGCGAGCAGCGTCGGCTGCCTCGCGTGTGCTCGCCAGCGCATAGAGCCGCGCTTCATCTACGGCAAAATCCCGAATCACCGTGATGTCAGGATCCCAAAGGTCTGGGAAATAGCGCGCGATGTGTTGGAGTGAGCTGGTATCACCAGTCTTTTCGGGGGAGAAGGCGACGATGCGTTGGTCGAGGTGCGGATAGAGCACATAGACCGGGCTCTTGGTGGCCGCCAAGCGAGGGCGCAGGCCGCCGCTGAGGAGTGTGGGAGCTTCTGTAGCCGTGCAGCTGGTGACGACGCAGAGCCCAAGGCTGGTGATAAAAACGCGCAACACTTGAGCAATGTAGCACGTATAACGCAGCGTCGGGCTTGCAACCGAAGCTTGGCTGCGACAACCTCTTTGGTTCATTCTCATGCTCAAGATTCGCCGCATCGCCGCTCTGCTGTGGGAACAGCGCTTCAAGCTTCCGCTCACCCCTCTGGGGGCCGCGGCGCTGATCGCGGCGCTATGGGTCGAGCAGCATTGGGGTGAGAGCCAGAAGGATTTCGTGCTTCACTCAGCAGCGTGGGTGCTGCTGATTCTTATGTCCACCGCCTTGGGCATGGTGCTCGTGGCGGCCTTGCTGCTGTGGCTTCGCCTGCGTGGACTCAGTGGCTTGGAGGATCTTCAATTGGAGAGTGGCGCCACGGCGGTGACGCACTTTTCCTTCCCCCGCTTCGCCGGGTGGCCTTTGGTTCAGTTGCGCATGGAGTGGGCCGAACCGAGGCGCGTGGCGGTGTGGGTGGAGCGTGTGCGAGGTCGCGCGCAAGAGGTCGTTCAGCCTGAAGAGCGTGGTGATTTTCGTGAGATCCATCGCCGCTTCATCGTCGCTGATATCTTTGGCTTCTTTCGCTTTGGCCTCTACGTGCGGCGCCAGAGGCGAGTGCGTATTCTTCCAAGCCGCGCTCGCATCAGCCCCCACGCCTTGAGGCATTTCGTAGGGGCCGAAGGAATCTCCCACCCCGCGGGTCCCACCGAAGGCGAGCTTTTGGATATTCGCCGCTATGGTCCGGGGGATCCTCTGCGCTTCGTCTTGTGGAAGGCCTTCGCTCGGACGCGACAACTCTTGGTGCGCACCCAGGAGCGTGCTGTCACCCCTGACCCGAGCGCTATGGCCTATTTTGTGGCGGGCCGTCATGATGAGAGCAGCGCTAGCGCCGCGCGGGTCTTCCTCGAGGATGGCATGCTTGGTGAGGAGTTCCTCTTTTTTGCTGATGGAGGCAAGGAGCCGACGTCACAGCTCGATGAGGCTATTGACCAGGTGGTGGCTTCGGTGCGTGCCCGGGCTGTTGGCGCCAAGGGTTTGGGGCGCTTCCTTGAGCGTGCTCGGCAGGAGGGAAAAAAGAGCATCGTGCTCTTCTTGCCAGCGGCTGAAGGTCCGTGGCTTTCGCGGGTGGAGGGCCTGGCCAAGGAGCTGAGGGGGGCGACCTGTATTCTGGCGATGGATGGCAGCATCGAAGAGCGCAGCGCCGCAGGTCTGAAGCGATGGTTCTTTTCTGCCGCGCCGGGACCCCGACATGCCTCTCTACGCGAGCTACGTCGCGTGGTGCGTCGCCTCACCAAGGCGGGCTTGCGCTTGGAGGTGCTTCACCGGCCCAGCGGTGAGCGGTTGGCCGCCTCTCGCATCCTGGGTGGGGTCATGTCATGAGCGGGGCGGCCTTCCCTCTTGCTCGTGACTCGTCACGACCCGTGGATCCCCTCTATGTGATCACCATCAAGGCCTTGCTTTACGCTTTCGCCATGGTGCTCTATTTGCACCCGCTCTCTTCGCTGCCTGGCATTGCCGCTGCCATCGGGGGGGTGTTCTTTGCGGTGTTCCTCGCCAGGGTGGCCTTCCGTCACCGCCTGCGTTTGGGTGTGGCTCTGGGGGTTAGCGCGGCGTTGGGGATCGGCGGCGTTGTCGTCTCCAACGCGATCTTAGGCTCCCAGGGTGCGGCCCATGCCTTGGACCTGCGAGGCAGCTTCATCACAGCAGATGCCTTGACCTATGGGCTCGGCGCCTTCGCCCTCGTCTTTGCGCTGCGCGTTCTCGCCATGCGAGCGCGAGCCTTCTCGCTCCTCGAGGTCGCTTTCGTCGCCGGGGCCGTCACGCTGCTCCTCGCTGACCATCGTAATCGCATGATTAATCGCCCACGCTTCCTCTCGGACTGGGCCTGGTCCATGGGCATCGATCCCACGTCGGTCCTGGTGGGGGTGGGGGTGGGGGCTGCGCTCCTGGCGGTCTTCTTCTTCTTGCGAGCGCAGCGGCTGCTGAAGTTGCTCACCACGGGGTTGCTGCTGCTCTTGTTGGGCGTGCTCTTTTTTGCGTTATCCTCAGGGCGCATCGAAGCGCAACGCGCGAGTGATTCCCTCGGGCTCTCTGGCAAGGGCAAAGGCGGAAAAGGCAAGAGTGGCCAGGGGAAGGGCAAGAACGACAGCCCCTTCAAGAACGACTACAGCAACAAGAACGAGCCCCAGCCCGTGGCCGTGGTGCTCCTGCGCGACGATTATGAACCTGAGGGGGGCGTGATGTACTTCCGCCAGCGTGCGCTCTCCAAATACAATGGGGTGCACCTGACGGCGGCCCAAGGCTACGACAAGGACGTGCTCACCTCTTTGGGAGAGTCAGGCAAGGCTCATGGAGAGGTGCTCCAACACCCAGATCATCACCGCCGTGTGCCCACCACGATGTACCTGCTCGTGGATCACCCCCAGCCCCCGGCGCTCTCTCACGCGACGCGGCTCGAGTTGACCGAAAATCCCAACCCCCAACAATTCGTCAGCGCCTATGAGGTGGAGTCGCAGGTGCTCGCGGTGCCCCCTACGCGTCTTTTGGGCCGCCGCTCCGTGCCTGCGGCTTGGACGCCCCAGAGGCGCCAGCACTACCTCGCGTTGCCCGACGACCCGCGCTACTCGACCCTCGCCGATATCATCGTACGCCACCTCGATCCGCGCTACGCCGATGACGATCTGGCCAAGGCCTTCGCCATCAAGCGCTACCTCGAGAAGCAGGGCTTCTATACCCGTAAGAGCAAGCACAGCGATAAGGATGATCCCGCTGCATCCTTCCTCTTTGGCAGCCTGCGTGGCTATTGCGTGCACTTTGCCCACGCGGCGGTGTACCTCTTTCGCAGCCAAGGCATCGCCGCCAGAGTCGCTTTGGGCTACGCGGTACAGCTCCACAAGCGCGCCGGGGGCTCCTCGATTTTAATCATGGGTGACCGCGCCCACGCGTGGCCCGAGATCTTTCTCGAGGGCGTGGGTTGGGTCACCTTCGATGTCTACCCCGAGCGCACCGATATGCCGCCACCACCGCCCGTGGATTATGATCTAGAGAAGCTCCTCGGTGAGCTGGCGCGCAAAGACCCCACCGCCGGCGTGAAGCCCGACGAGACGCCCCTCGTGATCCCCTGGGATACCCTGGTGTGGGGGCTCTCACTTGCATGTCTCGCGCTGCTCATCTTCGGCTATCTGGGCAAGATCGTCCGCCGGGTGGCGCCGGTCCTCGTGGGAGAGGAGCGCTACTGTCGTTGGGCCTACCTGGTGGCCCTTGATCAGCTTTCGGAGATCGGCGGGCGTCGAAAACTCGGCGAGACGCGTGAGCGTCACGCCCAGCGCCTCGCTCACCTCGCTCCTGCTTTGCGAGGGCTCACCGCGGCACATTTGGCGCGGGCTATGGGGAGCACGCTGCCCCCCGATTGCTCCGAGTTTCGTGAGCTGCTTGTGGCCCTGCGCAGGGACCTGAAACGTAATGTCTCGCTGATCAAGCGCCTTTGGGGGGGGATCAACCCCTTCGGATGGCTCTTGACCCGCTGAAGGAATAAACTTTGCGCGTGAAGCGCAGTATAAGTAGCTGACTTTGAGGTGGGGAAGCGATGGAGAGGAACGTGCAAGCTTTGACGGGTGGAGAAGAAACGAGCAGTGTGCCAGGCCTCGGCGTCGGGAACGAGATCCCAGAGCTGAGTCTCGACTACCCGCGCGAGGTAGCGTCGCGTCTGCGAGCGCGTGCATGCGAGCATGTCCTTGGCCGCGATGAGGTGATCGACCTCGTGCTCGTGGCTATGCTCTCGGACGGGCATATTTTGCTCGAGGATTATCCTGGCTCTGGCAAGACGACCCTGGCCAAGGCCTTGGGCGAGTCCATCATCGACGACACTCCAGAGGATGAGATCGCCGCCTTTCGCCGGGTGCAGTTCACGCCTGATCTTCTGCCCTCGGATATCACGGGGGTGATGGTCTTCGACACTGACACCAACACCTTCCAATTTCGTCATGGGCCGGTCTTTGCCCACGTGCTCCTCATCGACGAGATCAACCGCACCTCCCCCAAGGTGCAGGCGGCGCTCCTCGAGGCCATGGCGGAAAAGCAGGTCACCGTCGACAACGTGAGTCATCAGCTCGATGATCTCTTCTTTGTGATCGCCACGCAAAACCCCCTCGACGTGGCAGGTACCTACCCCCTGCCCCTGGCACAGATCGATCGTTTTCTCTTCAAAGTACGCATGGAGCATATCGATCGCGCCTCTGAGCTGCAGGTCCTCGACACGTGGGGCTCGCCCAAGGAGGCTTGCGCGCTGCCCCGGGTGGAGCGCCGTGAAATCCTGCAAGCACGTCAGCTGATCCGTGGCGGCGTCGCCATCGCCAACGTCGTCAAGGAGGCGCTGGTAGACACCGCGCGTAACCTACGAGAGGACAAGCGCGTTATTCAAGGGGTCTCCACCCGCTCTTTGGTGCAGGCCGTGCCGGCCTTGCAGACCCTCGCGGTCTTTCATGGCCGTGACTATGTGGCTGCCGAGGATGTGGAGTATCTCTTGCCGCTGATCCTCTGGCACCGCGTGGAGTTCGTGCCAGGCACAGAGGACCCCGCGGGGGTGATCCTCGCGGCGGCAGAGGGCCCCCTCGAGGCCCTCGCGCGGGGAACCTTGAAGAGAGGCTGAGATGAGGGTGCGTATTGGGCTCATCGCTGGCCTGCTCATCGCAGGGTTCTCTCCCACGGCGCACGCCAAGGGCGACCCCCTCCTCGAAGGAGAGGCAGAGAAGAAGCTCCTCGTGACTTTGCGCGCCGAGAAGTACATTCGCGCACGAGAGCAGGCAGAGCAGCTGCTCCGCAAGAGGCCTCGTTCGATCCTCGCGCGCTTTGCCCTCAGTCGTGTTTTTCATCAGGAGGAGGGCAACCTACCTCGGGCGCTCTATCAGGGGCGTGAAGCCGAAAAAGAGTTGTTCTCGCGCTTTGGCAATCCACCCCAAAGCGCGGGGGCACAGAGCTGGCATCGGCGGATCCTGCTCTTGCAAGCGACCATCCTCGGTGAGATGGATCGCCGCAAAGAGCAGCTTGCGACCTTTGACCGGCATGACGTGCTCTATCAACCCCACCGAGACCTCCTGCGCGTTTGGCCCCTGATGAAGCTGCATCGCTTCAAAGAGGCGACCTCCATCGCACGCAAGGCGACGCTCTCCAGCGACATCTCGACGCGCATCGCGGGTTTCAACGGTTTGCTCTCCATCGAGTTCGAGCGTGAGCGGCCCGTGGCTTGTTTTCGCCTCGCCATGGAGGCGGTGCACGCCACCGCCGAGCGCTCATGCATCCTCAACCTCAACACCGCCGAGGCAGCTTTCGCCGTCTTTCGCTTCGACGAGGCCGAACGCCTCGCCTTGAAGTCGATTCAGGCGCCCCTCGAGGACTGCCCGGCCTCCGCTCACCCACACCTGGCCAACCTCTATCTGCTCAAGGGCGACTTTCAGCGGGCCATGTCGGCGGTGAAGGATGGGCGCAAGCAGGGCGTTCGGCGGCGTTATCGGCAGCAATTCGAGATGGGTGTGATGGCTTGGCTCACACGCTTGCTCTACGCCTTGGGGAAATTCGACAAGAGCTACGAGCTGTCGCGCTATGTGATCCGTCGCCCCGATCGCGTGGGCATGATCAGCTACTCCAAGGAGCTCATGAGCACCGTCTACAACATCGACTATTATGCAGCCCTGGCGGCGCGGGCTGTTCACCTGCGCGAGAAGGCGGCCGGGCGAACCTTCACCGCGGCGCTGAAGCTGCGCGCTGAAGCGACCACGCTCATGGCTCGGGCGTGGCTCACACGGCGACGCGTGGCGCGGCTCCTCGCAGAGCAGCGTTCACTCCCAGGGCTCTTGCGTCCTTACCTCAAACCCCTGCCCTCGTGGCAGCTCCCCACGCTGGCGCGCATCGCGGGCGCTGGGGTTGCCCGTGAGGCGCTGCGCCAGGCGCGCGTTCTGGAGCACAAGCGCAAGCGCTCAGAGAGCTACTTCGCCGCCATCGAGGGCGAGCTGGCCTTCGTCGAGGGTCGGGCTGTGGAGGCCCTGCGC
Organism: Deltaproteobacteria bacterium; assembly: GCA_019314525.1. Lineage (GTDB taxonomy): Bacteria > Myxococcota_A > Polyangia > JAFCZD01. Next base: position 10,658 of record JAFCZD010000053.1, on the reverse strand, counting down.
TGGGGTGAGCGAGCCCTCGCGTCGTTGCCCAAAGAAGAGGTGCTCTTGCGTGGGCGCGTGAGCGCTTGGGTGGGCGTTGTCGCGGCCGCGCGCGGAAAGACGAAGCGCGCGCGCCGTGCGCTGCACTTCGCCTTGCACCACTTTCCCACGGCGCTGCGTTTGTTGGACATCGCGCTGCCCGTCAAGATCGAGGCGGGCAAGGGGGCCCTGGCTCAGAGGCTCGCGCGCAGGCTGCGCTCTTCCCCGCGCCTCGACCTCCGTGATCGCGGCCTGGGCTTCAAGGTCAGTGTGGTTCAGCAGGGGCAGAGGCTGCAGATCTGCTTGCTGGGTGAACGCGGTCGGCGCTACGCATGCGTGGCGCCGGAGCTGAAGAAGGACCTCACCCAGGACGAGCATTTGGCTCGGCTCTCGGACGCCTTTCACGAGACGATCTTCGCGCCTTTAGTGGACCTCACGCAGCAGGATATAAACAGCCTGGATGGAAGTGCTGTGCGAGGTCGTGCCGACGATCTGCTCAAGGAGGTCTTAGGCCCATGAGCATGGTTATAAGTTTAAGAAAGAGCACGCCAGCGGCGGGCGAAGCCCCTGCCGCTGTGGAAAAAAACAGCCTGGATGGAAGTGCTGTGCGAGGTCGTGCCGACGATCTGCTCAAGGAGGTCTTAGGCCCATGAGCATGGTTATTTGTCCACACCTGTGTGGGGTGGTTTTGGGCCTCAGCGTGAGCATCAGCATATTTGCCTATGCACAGGCCGAGGAGCCTGCGAGTAAGCCTTCCCATCCTTCACCCTCCGCCGCTCGAATCCTCAAGAGCGCCACATGCAAGGCGCGGGGGGGGCAGTGGCTGACACAGAAGGGCGGCGTGGGATGTGTGATCAACCATCGGCGCGAGGGCCGCTGGGAAGCGAGCCCTGAGGGTGCCCTGCGTTGGATGCGTGATTACAAAAACGGCAAGCAACACGGCAAAGAGATCGTCTACCAGCGAGATTGCCACAAGGCCCATGAGGGGGCCTACAAGGGCGGCCTGCGCGAGGGGGCGTGGGTCTTTTACCACCCAGGGGGAGTGAAGCTGACTGAGGGTCGCTTTGCCCATAATGTACGTGTCGGCACATGGACCTTTTTTCACAAAGAGGGCGCGAAGATACAACAAGGACCGCTGGTCAATGACCAAGCTCATGGTCTGTTTACGGAGTGGTTCGTCAATGGCGTCAAGTGGCAGATGGTGCGCTACGTCAAGGGGGTTCGGCAGGGAAAAGACGAGCAGGCCTGCAGCAAGCGCAAGGGGCGCTGGAAGCAGGACTTCGAAAAGCGCGAGCAGGGCTGCTTGGTGCGTGACCGAAGGTTTGGGTCGTGGGCGGGCTGGCATGAGAGCGGCAAGCTCGCTTGGCGTGTGACCTACGAAGGCGGGGCGCGAGAAGGGCGCCTGAAGGAATATCACCCCACGGGTGAGCTGCTGAGTGACGGCCTCTATCGAGCCGGGGTGCCAGAGGGCATTCACGCCTTCTTGGCCCCTGACAGGCGCGTCTACGGGCAGTCGACGATCCTCTCCGGGGCTGGAAAATGGACGACGTATTTCCTCTCGGGGAAAAAGCGAGTGGAGGGAGCTTACCTCAAGGGGCGCTGGAGTGGATCCTGGGTCTATTATTACAAGAATGGGAGCGTGAAAGAGCGCGTCGGCTATGTCGACGGCAAGGCCGAGGGGCCCTACAAGCGCTTCTACAAGAGCGGTGAGTTGATGCTCAAGGGTGCCTACAAACATGCCAAGCGCCACGGCCGCTGGGAAGCCCACTACCCCGGTCAGGGCAAGGTCTGGGAGGGGGCCTATCGCCACGGGGTGCGCGTGGGTCATTGGCGAGAATACCGTTTCAGCGGCAAGCTCAAGCGCGAGGGTCCCTTTGAGCAGGACAACCGTCATGGCGTCTGGACAGACTACACCAGCGACGAAAAGGCGAGCCGCAAGGGCCCCTATCGGCATGGTCAACAACACGGCGAGTTTTCCTTTTGGTGGGAGACGGGCAAGCCGTGGCGCAAGGTGCGGTATGAGCTAGGTCGCAGCCAGGATCTTGCCGAAGCGCAGTGTGACGCTCAGGGTGGCAAGCCGCTCATCGACGCACGTCAGCGCCGTTGGGGCTGTTCGCGCTGCATCCCAAAGAAGGATGGATCCATTGGACGTCAGCATATTGGCACCTGGACGTGGTGGCACGCCAACGGCAAGAAAGAGCGGCGCGGCGGCTACCTCGCGGGTGAAAAACACGGGCAGTGGACCTTCTGGTACGACAACGGCCAGGTCATGACTCAGGGGCGGTTCGCCCGTGGCAAAGAGCAGGGCGCCTGGCGTGGCTTCTTCAAGGGGGGAGCGTTGCGTTTCAGTGGGAGCTACGTTGGGGGCAAGAGGAGCGGAGTTTGGAGCACCCATCATGTGGGCGGCAAGCTCGCGACTCGTGGCCGCTACGCTGAAGGTCAGCGCGAAGGGCGCTGGCTTTACACCCACGAGAGCGGCGCAAAAAAAGATGAAGGCGAGTTTGTGGCTGGCCGGGAGCAGGGCCTCTGGGTTGGTTATCACGCCAACGGCAAAAAGCGCAGTGAAGGGCACTTCGAAAAGGGGAAGCGCGAGGGCGCGTGGGGGTGGTGGCGCGCCGACGGCGAGCCCTGGATGAAGCGCCGCTACCATGAGGACCGCGAGATCCGCTGATGCCGGTGACCCGACCTGCGGAACGACCAGCCAGCGGTCAAAGCTTCAAGAAGTGGAGGCGCTTTGGCCTGCCCGTCCTGTGGTTTTTGCCGGGGCTACTCTTTGTCGTGCTGCTGCCGCTGGCAGAGGGAGGGTGGCATCTCCCTGGCGATGTGGGTGACACGCGGCTGAACAACATTCTTCTCGAACATGTCTACCGGTGGATCGTCGGAGACGAATCATCGTTTTGGAACGCAACGTTCTTCTATCCTTTTCCTTTGGCGATCGCTTTTGGCGATAACCTTCTAGGTGCAGCACCTGCCTATGCGCTGCTGCGGATCTTTGGCCTCGACCGAGAGCAGGCGCATCTGGGTTGGTTTGTTGTTGGGTACTCCCTCAACTACTTCTCAGCGTTCTATGTGCTGCGCCAACTCGCGCTGCGGCCGATCTCTGCTGCCTTGGGTGCCTTCTTCTTCAGCTTTGGCTTGCCCATGACAGGCCAGGAGCTCCACAACCAGCTGCTCTATCGCTGGTGTGTGCCATTTGCAACGTTTGGTCTCTATCGCTTTGCCGAGCGGGCGGACCCTAGGTGGCTTGTCACCACGGTCGTTCTGCTGGTGGTACAGTTGTACACGAGCATCTACACGGGCGTGTTCTTGCTGCTGCTCTTGTTCAGCATGACCCTCGTGTTGGCCGTGACACGCTTCAGAGACCAGCCGTGGTTGCACCGCTGGTTTTGGTTTGGCAAGAACCTCCGCTCCGCGTGGCTCGCCGCTGGCGGAGCCCGCGCCACGGTGAGTGAAAGAGCCTGGCGTGGTGGCAGGGGGTGGAAAGCAATCTTGGTTGTGTTGCTTCTTGCCTCTGTCGCGGCGCTGGTCGGTTTGGCCTATCCCTATATCAGCGTGGTAAGGGATTATGGTTTTGCTCGAGGTTGGCCTGAAGTCTCAGGCTTGCTGCCTCGTCTCCAAAGCTATCTTCACGCGCCCCACTCGTTGCTTTGGCGATCGGAGTCCCCGCTCCTTCAGCAGCTGCCCACGCAGCTCGAGCATAGTCTGTTCATCGGTCTGCCCATGACGCTCTTGCTGCTCGCTGGGTTGATGTTTCGATTGGATTGGCGGCAGCGGGAGTTCGCGTTGGTCTCCATTGTGGCGTGCGCGCTCTTGATGGTGCTCACGCTCAATGTTTGGGGAGAGAGCCTCTATCGTGTGATATTCTTGCTTCCTGGGTTCGGGGCGATCAGAGCTCTTACCCGCATTCAGTTGGTGAATATGTGGCCCCTGGCGGTGTTCTCTGCGTTCGTTTTGGATGCGTTCTTGCGGGCCGACCTGCCGCGAATAAATCGTAGCGCGGTGGTCGTGATCCTTGGCACATTTCTGGTGGTGGAGTCCTCAGCGGTGAGCCACCATCGTGTCTTGTTTCAGACGTTTCGGGAACGCTCAGCCAAGATCTCTGCGGCTATTCCTGATGAATACCCCAAAGACCCCATTCTCTTCGTAGCCAACACCCCACAAGAGTCCTTCTGGGTGGGTGAATTGGCGGCGGTGGCTGTGGCTCAAGACAAAGGTTGGGCCACCCTCAATGGCTATGCCGGAAACGTACCTCCCGGATTCGTAGAGGGTGTGGGTTGCTCGGCCATGCCGCTGCGGATCATTGGATATTTGAAATGGCGTGGGAAACACAGGGAACGAGACTACTTGAGATTGGCCCAGCGCGTGGTGCCCATTGGCTTTCGCGATTGCAGCCCCAGCTGGTGGCGGAAGATGCCTTCGATTACCTTCTCCGCGCTTGATTTCAGTCGTGAGGATTTCCGGAAGGTTCGTATCAAGATACCTACCCTTCACCGCTCGTCGGGGCGCCCCTTGCCAGGAAAGGCTACACTGGTGGCCCGCATTCGCATCGAAAACCATTCGCCGCGGTTGCTTCACACGTACTCGACCACAGGACATCATATTCGTGTTGCGTGGCGATGGTTTGATCTTCGCTCCAACACGCCGCTTTCCAAGTTCAACCAAAGGCGGATTCTAGCCTCTGATGTGCAGCCAGCATCAAGCCTAGAGCTGCAAATTGAGCTCGAGGCGCCTCGAGGCGACGGAGACTACGTCCTTGAGGCCTCCATCGTGCAAGAGGGGGTATTCTGGCTCCATGACCTCGGAGTGGCTCCCGCACGCGCAAAGATTGGGAGTTCCCCACAACAGAGGTGAAGCTCCGTTCCCATCATTTGTGCATGCCGTCATTTGTGCTTTCCTATCGGAGCAACCTGTCCTCATACTACTCTCCGAGGTAGCGCCAGATGATGACGGACCCACAACTGATCAATGCCTGCATCCAACAGGCAATCGAGCAGCTTTGGAGCGGTCGCATTGAGCTGTCGGTGAAGGAGGAGAGGGTCGGCCAGGTCGTCTTCGTCGATGGCCGTATCGCCTGGGCCATGGCCAAAGGGCAAGCGGAGAACCTGGGTATCTTCCTCTGGCGGTTGGGGCGCATCACGTCTCAACAGCTGAAGACGGTTCAGCAGCGTTTTGCGAAGGAAAAGGGCAAGAAACGCCTGGGCGCGCTCCTGGAAGAGTCGGGTTTCATGACGCGGCGGATGTTGCGCCGGGCCATGCTGCTGCACACGCGCTCCGCTCTGGAGCGCCTCTTTCATCTTGCCGATGTTGAAGGCGTCCTGTGCAGCGGCAACTTCGCCGCCGATGAATCCATTCTCTTCGGGCCTGAGGAGGTGCTCCCAGGGGATTGGCAGCAAGAGTTTGTTGAATGGTTTCGCTCCGACACGAATCAGATCCGACTCTGGAATCATCGCATGCACGAAAACGCGGTGCTCGAGCCTTTCGCCGATCTCCCAGGCTATTGCGCCGCCGCCATCGTCGCGGCAGAGGGTGATGTGCTCACCGCTCACTCTTCGACCCTTGAAGTGGATATGCAACTCCTGGCGATCTCCATCGCCGCCACCGTGGAGACCGCTGCGCGAGCGGTGAAGATGACTCTGCTCGGCAGGGTTGATGTGCTGACCCTCGAATCTCCTCAAGGGAGCTTGACCGCGCGCTGGATCGACAACGCACAACGCTTCTTGGCGTTGGTCCTGACGCAGGAGGGCGTGAATTGCTCATTGACGCGCTACACGCTCAAGAATCAACTTCCCGCCTTGAGACGCTGGCTTCCCCAGAACCTCGAGGCGCTTGGTTTCGGTGCACAAGAACTGTCCCTTGATGAGGACGGGGAGGGTGAGGACACGGAAGAGCTGCAGGAGGAGGACAGAGACCTGCAGGCCGATGAGGGCTTGCATGGGGACCATGATGGGGACCTGCAGGCAGATGAGGACTTGCATGAGGACCTGGACAGCCCCCCTGAACCCCCTGAACCCCCTGACCCCCCTGAACCCTCCCCCCATGATGAACCCCCTCCCCATGATGAGGACCCTCATCGGCACAGAGATTGGCATCAACTTGGCGAATGGCAGAGTGATCGCTATGGGGAGAGCTTCACCCACACCTTCACCACCAAGGAGGTGACCCACCATGCCGACCCCTTCGCTACCAGACGGCGCAAGTCGACATCTGATGTCTTCTCTTCTGTGCACTCGAAGAAGAAAGATAGCGACTGACTAATAATCCTGTAAAACTAGCTCCATACAAAAAAAGAGTTGGTCTAGGGTCGATGAGATAACAATCGGCAGCACCATCTGAGTATGCCCCCTCGCAGATAGTAGTCACTTCACTTACATCCTTTCATCTGTGACGAGGCACGACATGGTTCGCGATTTTGATGCGGCCGATGGGCGGGGGGAAGAGCTTGCGCTCCTGGCGGCTGTTTTGCTGGGGGATACCTCGGCCTGGGAGCAATTTTTTAAGCGATATCAAGGCTTAATCGCTGCTTGCATACGCAAAGCGCTCCACCGCTACTCAGCGAGCTTCGAAAACGATGACATCGCCGATCTGATCGCGGACGTTTGGGTTGCTTTGCTCAAGGACGACCGTCACAAGCTGAGGAAATTCGATCCCACGCGCGGCTATCGTCTGGGCAGTTGGATCGGGCTCATCGCCACCAACACAACCATCGACGCGCTCCGTGCGCGAAGTAGCCGCCTGCGCTTCATCGAAGACATTGAGGGCTTCGCCGAACGCCATCTGGTGGATCAGCGTTCACCCCAGCATGTGTTGGAGCGCAACGATGCTGCCCGAGTCGCCAAGGTGGCTCTCGAGCAACTCGACGCCGAGGAGCAGCGCTTTGTGGTCGCGTGCTTTCATGAGGAGCGCCCCGCAGCCACCCTAGCGACGGAGTTTGGGGTCTCGGTGAACACCGTTTACAGCCGCAAGTTCAAGGTGCGCAGTAAGCTGGTACGCATCGCTGAGCACATGGAGCAGGCGACCTTGGCTGCTGCGTAGGACGTTTGCTCAGCTATTGACGCTGAATATTGTACGCTTTGAGCTTCTTGTGCAGGTTGGTGCGCTCGATGCCTAGGGCCAGGGCGGTGCGCGAAATATTCCAGTCGTGAGCTTCGAGGCGCATCAAAAGGAACTCACGCTCCATTTCTTCTTTGAACTCGCGCAGCGTGCGGTCTCTGTAGCGATCAAGATCCATCAGTGGTTTGTTTTGCTTGCCAAAGGTCTCAGGCAGGTCCTCAGGGGTGATCACCTCATCACTCATGATCACCACACGTTCGATGATGTTCTTTAGCTCGCGCACATTGCCAGGCCACTCATAGCGCTCGAGGAGCTGCAACACATCGGGCGAAATGACCTTGTTGCGGAATCCGTTTTCTCGGCAGAATTCACGCACAAAATGGTTCACCATCGGGGCGATATCTTCGAGGCGCTCGCGCAGCGGAGGGGAGTGGAGGGGGAGCACGTTGAGCCGAAAGTAGAGATCCTCACGAAAGGTGCCAGCCTCGACTTCTTTGGCCAGGTCCTTATTGGTGGCCGCAACCACCCGGACGTCCACTTTGAGCACCTTCTCGCCGCCCACCCGTGATAGCTCTCCCGTTTGTAGCACTCGCAGCACTTTGGCCTGCGCCGTGAGGCTCATATCTCCGATCTCGTCGAGGAGGATCGTGCCCCCGTGCGCCACCTCGAAGAGGCCTAGCTTGCGTGCCGTGGCGCCGGTGAAGGCGCCCTTTTCGTGGCCGAAGAGCTCACTCTCGATGAGCTCAGCAGAGATCGCCGCGCAGTTGACTTTGATGAAGGGGCCCGTCGCGACCAGGCTGTTTTCATGGAGAGCGCGGGCGATCAACTCCTTGCCGGTACCGCTCTCACCGCCGATCAATACACGGCCATGGGTGGGCGCGATCTTCGCGATTTCGGCGAAGAGCTTCTGCATTTGCGGGCTCTCACCGATCATCTCGAAGCGTCCAGCGACCTCCCGTCGCAGCCGCCCAACCTCCCGTTCCATCTTGCTGCGCGCCAGAGCGTTGCGAACGGTGATCACCACGCGGTCGCGGTCGAGGGGTTTTTCGAGGAAGTCGTACGCCCCGAGGCGGGTCGCTTGCACGGCGTCAGTGACAGTGCCATGTCCGGAGATGACGATCACAGGTACTTGGGTTTCGCCGGAGCCCTCATGGGTTTGCATCCGCGCGAGCGCCTCCATTCCGCTCATTTTTGGTAGCTTGAGGTCGAGGAGCACGCAATCTACTGGCGGCGTGTGCAGGGGAGAGTCTGCTGTTCCAGCCTCTGTTAAATAGTCGAGGCCGGCTTCAGCGGTGGCGGCATCGAGGACATCATAACCCTCTGATTCGAGCACCATGCGGAGGGTGCGACGAATATTCTTTTCGTCATCGATCACCAAGATCGAGGCGTTGGCTCTGAGCATGAGCCCAAAGATAGTGCCTCGAGGAGGGGAAGTCGAGGCAGGCCGCTGGGTGTCTTGACACCTCAGTCTCGATGGGCAACCTTTGGCCGCGAAGAGAAAAGGAGCCGTTATGGCTGGCATCAACAAAGTGATCCTCATCGGTAACCTCGGGGCTGACCCTGAGCTGCGATATACAGGCAGTAATCAAGCCGTCGCCGATCTGCGATTGGCCACCTCTCGTCGCTGGCGTGACAAGGACGGCGCAAACCAAGAAGACACCCAGTGGCACCGGGTGGTGGTTTGGGGCCGTCAAGCGGAGCAGTGCAAAGAGCACCTCTCCAAAGGACGTCAGGTCTTCGTCGAAGGTCGGCTTCAAACCCGTAGTTGGGAAGATCGCGACGGCAACAAGCGCTATACCACCGAGATCGTTGCGCAGACGGTGCAATTTCTCGGTGGCCGTGGCGGTGGTGGTGGTAGCACAGACGCCCCCCCTCCTCCCGGCGACAGGGACGCCCCCTTTGGCAACGATATGCCCGACGACGATATCCCGTTCTAAGGCGCTTCGTCATACCCCGCGGAATTCGGATCTACACCCCAAATCATCCCCCCAACTCGGAGCCCTTCACTATGTTTCGCGGCATCTCCGTCGCAGTGGTCATGCCTGCCTTCAACGTCGAGGAGCATATCGCCAACGCGCTGGGGTCGTTGCCTGCTTTCGTCGATCAGGTGGTGGTGGTGGATGACGCCAGCGACGACGCCACAGTAGAGGTTGCGGTAGAGGTCGCGGCCGTCGCAAGTCTGCGGGTAGAGATCGTCCGGCACGAGAAGAATCAAGGCGTGGGGGCGGCGATCCAGACGGGTTATGCTCACGCTGTTGCGCAGGGCGCGCAGCTGGTGGCTGTGATGGCGGGGGACGCGCAGATGGACCCCGCAGACCTCCCACGGCTCCTCAAGCCCGCAGTGGAGGGTCGGGCTGACTACGTCAAGGGCAACCGCTTTCGTCATGGTGACATCTGGCGGGCGATGCCCAAGAGTCGTCTGCTAGGCAATATTTTTCTCAGTGTTTTCACGAAGGTTACCAGCGGCTACCCGCACATCTTTGATTCCCAATGTGGCTACACCGTGATCACCCGGGAGGCGTTGCAGGCCATCGATGGTCGTTTCTTCGCGCGCTATGGCTACCCCAACGATCTGCTGGCGCGCCTGCGTGTGGTTGGCGCGCGCGTAATGGAAGAGCCCGTGCGTCCGGTTTATGAGGGACAGGCCTCAGGGATCCGCATCTGGACGGTGCTCTATCCCATCCTCGGGGTGCTCTTTTTGTCCATGGCCCGCCGGCTCTGGCACCAACGTCTTCGTCCGCTCTTTGGGCAAAAGGCGCCACGCGTGGCGCACCTCTCCAGCGATGCACATCGGCGTCCTGACCACCTCCTACCCGCGCGCACCCGCTGACCTCGCGGGACGCTTCGTAGCCGAGCTCGACGCTTGGCTCGCGAGCCGTGGATGTGTGGTGGAGGTCTTGGCGCCAGCGCCAGCCCTCAATGAGGACCCTTCGGTGGTCGTCCATGGTCTCAGCTATGCACGTTCGCCGCGTCTTTTCGCGGGCAGCGGGGCCCCTGACGCGCTCTTGGGCGGGGATCGCCTCTCACGGGCCGCGGCGTGGGCGCAGGTCCCGGCTTTTGTCACCAAGCTCGCCGTGAGCTGTCACGCACGTGCTCGGGGTTGGCAGGGGCTGATTAGCCATTGGCTTGTGCCCTGTGGGGTCGTGGCGGCCCAGGCCGGGCGGGGCTTGCCCCACTTGGCCATCGCCCACGCCACCGACGTGCACCTCATCGAGCGCTTGCCACTGCCCATGGCTCGTGCAGCCTTGGCGCTGCTCTGTCGGTCTCGCACCCAGCTGGTTCTGACGCGGGAAGGTTTGCGTGAGCCGCTGCTGCGCTGCGCAAGGCGTAAAACGTGGGGCATGATCGAAGCCGCCAAAGTACAACGCATGGGGATCCACATGCCGCTCGTGACATCCCCTGGAAGCGAATGCGGCCTGTCCACCAAGAAAACCCAGCTACTCTTTTTGGGGCGCTTGGTGGAGGTCAAGGGCGTCCATCGTTTGCTCGAGGCCCTCAGGGGGCTGGACGTCGAGCTGGTGATCGCTGGAGACGGACCAGAGCGGGGGCGCCTCGAGGCGCGAGCCCGTCAGCTCAACCTGGACGCGCAC
>JAFCZD010000324.1 GCA_019314525.1 Deltaproteobacteria bacterium | reverse complement strand
CCCGCTCCGCGAGGGGTGCGATGGCATCGCGCCACATGGGGTTTTTGCTCGTGGCCCAGCTGCGCAAGCGTGGCACATCCGCCTGGGTCAACCAGAGGCGCGGGTGGTCGTTGATCTCCACGCTTTGGTGGCGGGAAGAGACCTGTGAGGGTGGCTCAGGCGTGGAGCAGGCAACCCATAACGGGATGAAGGCGAGCAGCGTACGTCGATACATGGTTGGTGAGTATAGTCGTTGTGCCCACCACATTCAGCCCACAGGGAGAGTTTATATCTCTTCCAGGTATTTGAAGATCGTGCGTGGCGTCACGCGCAGAAGCGAGGCTGCCTCTGTGCGGTTGCCGCCGCAGCGCTGCACCGCCTCGGCGACGTAACGTTTGAGGTAGCTGTCACGCGCCTGCGCCAGAGGCAGAACGATATCTGCGTCCGTAGGCGTGTCCAGCCCATCATCATCCCCTGGCACTGAAGTAACCAGCCCCAAATGAGAGGGCTGCACCATGCCACCCTCACAGAGCACGAGGGCCCGTCGCACGGCGCTGCCAAGCTGCCGTACGTTCCCCGGCCAGCCGTGAGAGCGGATCGCCGTCATAGCGCTCGCCGAGAGCCGCCCCTCACTCGTGCCCAGGAGCACGGCCTGACGCTTGAGGAAGAATTGTGCAAGCTCTATGGCGTCGTCCCCGCGATCACGCAGGGGAGGAACCTCGAGGACAAAATCGGCGATGCGATAGTAGAGGTCGCTTCGGAAGCCCCCCTGCTCCGCCAACACATCCAGGCGCTGATTGGTCGCGCAGACGAGGCGAAAGTCTACAGCGTGGGCCTTATCACCACCCACAGGCACGACCTCACGCTCCTGCAAAACGCGGAGGAGCTTGGCCTGTTGCTCCAGGGGCATCTCTCCGATCTCGTCGAGAAAGAGCACGCCACCTGCGGCGCTGCGGATGCGTCCCACGCGGTTTTCGATGGCGCCCGTGAAGGCGCCCTTCACATGGCCAAAGAGCTCACTCTCGAGGAGCGGCCCTGGAATCGCCCCACAGTTGACAGCGATAAAGGGGCCCTCCCGCTCGCCAGCGCGATGGACCTGACGCGCCAGAAGCTCCTTGCCAGTCCCAGTCTCGCCAAGCAAGAGAACCGGGATCTCCGCATGAGCCACTTTGTGCAGTGTGGCGAGGAGCTCCTGCATCACCAGCGATGAGCCCACCAGGCTCTCTTCGCGCACCAACTCAAGATCGCGCTCGGCCTGATGCACCTTTTCTGTTAGACGCCGGTCGCGGTTGGCCGAAGCCATCAACAAGGCCACCTGATTGGCGTAGAGGGCGAGGAGATCGAGGTCCTGCTGGCCAAAGAGCTTGCCCACACCGCCCGAACTCAAATAGAGCGCACCCAAGAGCTCGTCGGCGACCATGATCGGCGCCGCCATCAACGAGCGCACCCCAGCCCCGTGCAGGCTCGGGGCCTGCGCAAGGTCGAGGTCGTAATCGATGTCGGACCAGAGGCGCGGCCGTGGGTCCTCCCGCAGCTTGGCCATCGCCGTCTGGCTGAGTTGGAGGTCCTTGGCATCGAACTCCCCGTGCCGGCTCGAAAAGAGGTCTGCGGCGCGAGCCACCCCTGCCGCCTCGAAGAGCACCAACTCGCCTCGGTCAGCGCCTGTGAACTGGGCGACATCCGCCACCATCTCCCGCGCCACGGCGTGGGGGTCCTCCCCTTCTGCTAGGCGACGCGAAAGACGATAAAGAGAACGCAAAATGGAAAAAGAACGAGAAGGATTCTCCTCGTCTTGCGTAGCTTTCAGTGAAGGACCCAAGGAGTGGGAGCGAAAAGAAATCGCGGTTCGACCCACGAGGATAATGTCGCCATCCTCGAGAGGTTGGGCGGCGGTACGTTTGCCGTTGACCCAGATCGGTGTGGCGCGACGAAAGAAGCTGAACCCCGAAGACTTGGCAATAATTTCCGCGTGAACGGGTGCCACTCCCGCGTCCTGCAACCGAACGTCACAGGTGATGTCAGAGCCAATCGTCGTGGTCTCCCGCTCCAAGGCGTGACCCTGAGCGTCCCCACCCGGCCCAATGATCAGTAAATGCCCTGCTTGCATGGGGCAACGCTAGCACGCCCGGAATTATTTTTCCGCCCACCAGGTGCAATCTCTGAAGGATCTTTCCGCCCTGATGCAGGGTGCTGTAGGTCAACATCCCCAAGTAGCTGCGATCTAACCACTCTCGCCCACGTGTGGTTTTGGCCCGCCCCTTGCTTTAAGGCCGGGTGTGACCAGGAGAGACCCCATGCTTACGACCGAGCGAGAACACCTACTGCTAGACGATGTATTACGCGGCCATGGCGTAGCCTGGGAATCTTTTCAACGTCATTACGAAGGCTTAGTTAGAGCGTGCATCCGCAAGGCCTTGTGCCGCTACCATGCCGAGCACAGCCATGACGATGTCGAAGACCTCACCGCCGACACCTGGTACCTGCTGCTTAAGGACGATAAAAAGAAGCTGCGCCTCTTTGACCCGAAACGTGGTGTGCGCCTCAGCAGCTGGATTGGCCTTGTCACCACCAATCATGTGATCGATATGTTGCGCCGCCGACGCAACCACCAATCCCTCGACGAAATTTCAGACATCGACCCGCGAACAGTGAGCCAGGAGCGCACCCCGCATCAGATCTTGGAAGTGCGTCAGTCCGCAGACGTCGCGAGCCGCGCCCTTGAGCAACTGAACTGTAGCGACCGCGACTTCCTGCTCGCTTGCTACCGTGACGAGCGCCAGCCCGCCGATCTCGCCCATGAGCTGGGCGTCAGCATCAACACAGTCTACAGCCGTAAGTTCAAAATACGCGCGAAGCTCAGCCGGATCGTGGAGCGCCTCACGGAGCCACGCATGGTGGCGCATTGCGCATAGATGATGTCGGCGAAAATGGTGAACTCGTCAGACCCCGTCAGCGCTTCTTCGGCTGGGTCCTAGCTGGACGCCGGAAGCGTTTGAGGAGCTTCCCGAGCACATCCTTGTGCACCGTCAAGGTCAGCATCTTGAGCTTGATGAAATCATCGCGAAAATAGTAGTAGCCCTTAGCCTTGCCCATGCGAGAGCTGCGCCCGGAGTCCTTGAGCAAAAACCAGTCGCGCCCCGCGTGATTCACGTGGCCCACAAGGTGCAGACCATGGTCGTCCGTGGTGGCCTTGGCGTCGATGCGATATTCGCGGGAATCCTGGTGGATGGACGCCTGAGGGATGTCATCGCTGGGAATGACCGCGGCGTCCTTGAATCCATTCTTTCCTGGCTCACTGACATCACCGCCGATGGCCACGGTGTAGCCCTTGCCCACCGCAGATGTGATCAGCCCATAGAACACACCAAGGGGCACGTTGTGGTAGTCACGGCTGCGCCACCAGTTATCAGGGGCGTTAAACTCACCCACGGTCCAAAAGGGGATCAGCTTGGTGGACATAACCTCCACATAAGCGTTGAGGTCGAGCTTGAGCACGTCACGAAGGAAGCGCCGTGGCGTGTAACGCTTCCCCTCGAAGGAAAACTCGGATGGAGGGTGTCCCAAAACCTTGTCAAGCAACGCACGGACAGCCGGGATCACCACCTTCGCATCCCACTGCCCGACCTCCTTGCAGTGCTCGAGGTACTGACGAATCTGTTTTGCCATGCGCACATGGTTGTGGCGCCGATTCTTGGCCATGACACCTGGGTAGGCGGCGAGGGGCATGGCGCCATGCTCCTCGAGGATGCGCGTCACGGCGTTGTTCTCTGACCCCTGGCTGAAGGCGGAGTGGCCGCGCTTCGCCAACCAGCGGCGGACCTTCGCCAGGTACTCGTAATAAACCGTGTGCTGCTCCGAGAGCTTGATTCTGCGCTTGTGCTGGCGTGCGACCTCGGACTCGAAAAACGACGTCGCCGAGTAAGACCAGCAGGTACCCGTCAAGTACTGGGCAACAGGGGGAAAGTGATAGGCCTGCTTGAAGACCTTGGGGCTGGGTGGGATAGCCACGCCGCGCATATTGAAGAGCAGACGTTTCCGCCTCTTCTTCTCACGCGCCTCACGCTTACGTTCGGCAGCGGCTATCTTTTCCGAGCGCTTATTGCGTCTCTTTTTGGCAGCCTTGTTTGCGCCCCGAAGCTGCTCCAGCACAGGGTCTTGATACTTCATGCGATACTGAGCAGGTCCTGACTTGTTCGCATGAGCTGGCTGAAGACCCAGCAGGGACAAGACGACAAAACAGACGAGACAGCGACGCATAGAGCTACCTCCAGGGGGCAAGACGACGCAATGTACGGGATCCTTGGCGAGGTGCAACCCGCAAGGGCCGCCGTTGACGAATGAGCTGAGGCTCGCTATTCACAGGCATGATCAACAAAAGAAGATTTGCACAATCCCCTCATGGCCTGGCTCTTGTCATCGTGGGACTGCTCTCTTCCAGCACAAGTCACGCCGGCAGTGCCGAGACCGACGAGTCTGAGGCCAACAAGCCTGAGGTAGCCACCTTCGCTGCCGCGCATATCTTGATCAGCTACAAGGCAGCAAAGCGCTCTCTTGCCAATGTCGCGCGCAACAAGCTCCAGGCCCTGACGCTGGCGAGGAAGGTCGCGGCCATGGCACAACAAACGCCAAAGACTTTCGCGGACTTGGCGCGCCGCTACTCTGACGGCCCAACAGCATCGCGGGGCGGCGATCTTCGCAGCTTTCGGGCGGGACAAATGGTCCAGCCCTTTGAACGCGCTCTGCGCCGGCTGCCTATCGGTGGCATCTCTGGCCCGGTAGAGACGGTCTTTGGCTATCACATCATTCTGCGCAAAGCTCCCCCGGAGATGCTCGCAGGCGCACATATTCTCATCGTCTACAAGGGCGCCTCACGCGCCCGTTCGACCATCACACGAAGCAAAAACGAAGCGTTGGCCTTGGCCAAGAAGGTGCTCGCCATGGCGAACAAGGCCCCAAAACGCTTCTCTGCCCTTGCCCGCCAATACTCCGACGGCCCCTCGGCTGCCAAGGGCGGAAAGCTCGGCAAGTGGCCCAAAGGGCGCATGGTCCCAGCCTTTGGCGCGGCCATGAGCCGGCTGGCTGTCGGAGCCATAGGTGGGCCCGTGGAGACGCCCTTCGGCTTTCATCTGCTGCGCCGAGATGACCCGAACAAGACACCCTGACACTCCCACCGATCAGGGGGAAGTCTCCCCGATCGCCACGCGTACCACGGAGAGAGGTGATACCATGACCACAATGATCATCCGTTTTCTTATCATGTCCGGCCTTGTCTATTTGGTCGCGTTGCTCTTACCCGGCATGCGCCTGCGCGGCTTCAAGGCGGCCCTCTCGGTCTCGCTTGTTTATGGCTTGCTCAATTTCCTCTTCTTTCGTGTGCTGCTCTTCATCACCTTCCCCCTCGTCGCACTGAAATACCTAACCCTCGGCCTCTTTGGCATTCTGCTCAACGCCGTATTGTTGGTGATCACCGACAAGGTGCTGGATGATTTCGAGATGTCTGGCTTTGGCACGGCGCTGCTCGCCGCGGCGATCTTGAGTGTCGCTAACCTGGCCCTCTCACCCCTGCTCGCTGCGCTGCTCTAGCTTTTGCAGCACCAGCATGCGCTCAACCCGCCAACGCTTGATGCGCTGCAGGGGGTGGCGGTTTCCCCAACGTAAATAGCCGCGATACATCTGCTGATAATAGGCGTCAAATTGGTAGTAATGGGGCGCCAAGCACACGCCTGGGCGCCCGAGGAGCAGCCGGAGGCTCTCCACCCCAACAACCCCTGCGCAGAGCATGCAACTCGCTCCGAGGCTAGGGCCGTGTTCGCCCGAGAGGCTCACATACCCCATGTCCACATAGCCGCGCTGACTCATCCGCGGCGTGACGCCCACCAAGAAAGCCGCCAACTGCTGCACCCGTGTAAGGTTCGGAGTAAGATCGTAGTAGCGGCTGAAGGACATCCCTCCTGGGGCAAAGATATGCATCGTCGCCGACATGCCGATGGGGCCAGAGCTAACCACCGGTATGCCTCGCGTGTAGGCAGCTTCGTAGGCGATGGTTCGAGCCGCGAGGGAAAAGAAATCGATGCCATCCACAACCAGATCTACACCCTCCAGCATTGTGACGACGTTGTCCTGGTTGAGGGCCACATCGAAGGCCTCGACCTCCGCATCGGGGTTGATGGACAACACCTGCGCTGCCATGGTTGAAGCCTTAGCAAAGCCAAGGGTCTGCATGGTCGCACCCGCCTGACGGTTGAAGTTGGCGAGAGAGAATGTGTCAGGGTCTACCAGCCGAAAATGCCCAACACCGAGGCGGGCCAGCGTCGTTGCGTGCACGCCTCCCACGCCTCCCACGCCAATCAAGAGCACCCGCGCCTGACGCAAACGCTCTTGCTCGGCGGCAGAGACCAAGCCTCGGTTGCGCCCAAAGGCCACATCATAGTCGAAGCGCTTCATGACTGTTGCTCGTTGGGGTCCACCAAAAAGACAGGCGCCGGGCGCCGACCGGCCCGAGCGGTGGGAGCAGCGCCACGGCCCAGCCGGAGCATGATAACGAGGTTTTCGGGACCTGGCGCCCCTGGCACCATACGCAACTGCTCCTCCGCGCGGAGGACAGCGCTCTTCTGCCCAGGGGCAAGCGCGTCCCCGCCTTGACGCCGCTTGTGCATCAAGATGGGAGGCACGCCCAACACCTGCCCGCTGAGCCCAAG
>JAFCZD010000988.1 GCA_019314525.1 Deltaproteobacteria bacterium | reverse complement strand
GCACGAGATGAACAAGGAAATCAAACGACAGGTCAAGGCCCTGGAGAAGCTGCGGCTGCCCGAGCTGCAGGCGCGATTCGCCGAGATCGTGGGCGAGGAGACCAAAGCCCCGAACCGCAAGTTCCTGGTGCGGCGCATTAGCGAGGCGCTGGAGGCCCAGGCCGGCGACGCTCCCCAGGCGGAAGCCACCCCCAAGCCCGCGAAGAAGAAGCGCGGCAAAGCCAAGCCAGCCAAGGAGGTCACCAAGGAGGCCGCCGAAACGACCGCGAGCGACCCGGAGAAGGGCGAGCGGCTGCGCGACCTCACCATCGAGGAGCTGCAGACCCGCTACCTCGAAAAGGTGGGACGGCCCACGGGCAGCGCCAACGCGGGCTACCTCAAATGGAAAATCCGCCAGGCCGAGAAGGGCGCCATCACGGTGGGCCCAGTCCAACGCCGCCACGGCGACGGGCCGCCCCCGGACTTCAAGGTACTGCCCCTGCGCATGGAGGCTGACTTGGTCACCCAGCTCGACGAGGCCCGCGAGCGCCTGGGGCTGGGCAGTCGGATGGACCTCTTCCGCCGCTCCCTGCACGCCTTCCTCCTGGAAGCCGGCGAGGTCAAGGTCGCCGAGCTCTTCGCACCAGAGGCGTAGATGACAAGCGAACACGAAAAGCGTCGCCTCGTCGATTGGCTCCGGGCCGAGATGAATCGGCAGGCGGGGCGGCGCTACCTGATCGACCTCGAAGCCATCGACCTCAAGAGCCTGCGTGAGCTGCAGCGCCTGCTGCGTGACCTGGACGACGAGAAGCGCATGGCCGCCCAGCGGGCGCGCATCTACCCCTGGCGCACGCCCTGACTTGCACGCCGATCTTCATCCCCACTTTGGCTCTGATGCAGCGTTAACCGAAGCCACCGTCAACCGCGGAGTGGATGTCCATTATGAGCGACGAGGTTGCAATGCCCGGAAACCACGATAAGAATTGAGCTTCTGGTTGCGAGTACGTTGAACAGTACAGTGCTCTCACTGCGACAGGGTTGGTACAAGTCCCACAATGCGGAGCTGACCACTGACGATAGTGGGAGAAAAGGGAGAGCCCTCAAGCTCTCCCTTTTCTTTTGCCTTCCCGCTGTCCTGCAACATCTTGAGCGCCGCGTGGTTCTTGGCGTGGATCTCCACCTTCCCGCCCTCACTGATCACGATCTTGTCCACCAGGAAGCGCAGGTAGGTCTTGGCCAGCGTGCGGTCCTCGCCCATGAAAACTTCGCGCAGTGACCGTTGGAACTTCTCAATGGTGGCTGGGGTATAGAGGTGGCCTGGGGGCTTCATCGGCACCACCTTGGCCAGGATCTGGCGTAGCTCGGTGCGGCGTGAGGTCAACTCGGCGATGCGCTCGGAGTGGTCGGTTGGGTCCAGGGAGCCGTCCTCGAAAGCGGCCTCCCAGCGCCGGACTCTCGTCGACGCTGCACAGCCTCGTCGTCCTCAAGCTTGTCATTTCCGCGAAGGTGCCAGACTCGAACCTGCCTTTGGGCTTCACCAGCCTCACCGGCCTCACGGCGCGCTTCGAGGTCAGGGGCGAGCAGCGTATAGCGGTGACAATGTGCGGGGTCTTCCTCGACCCCGAGCAACGCTACCTTGGCACGGCGGCTGAGGTCCAGCACACGTTCGAGGCCTGCGGCGTAGGCGTGTGTGCGCGCGGCCCTCACGTCATCGTCTGTGAAGGATAGTCGTTTCGAAACGGGTTTTGGGGTGGCGGGTCAAGTATCCGCCCCGGTTGATGCGGAACTTCGAGGGCTGGTTTTGGGGTGGCGGGTCAAGTATCCGCGTGTGGCAGGCGGATACTGGCGCAGCTGAGGCGGCAGACATCCCCCTCGGCTATGCAACGTCAGCACCCACCCTCGCCGTGGTCCAAGGAGGCTCCGTGGAAGGTGCACGCCTCAGTGGCCACGGTGCAGCAAGCGACGTCCTGCGCGGACGGAAGGTATACGACGTCATCGGTCGCACCATCGGCGCCGCGGCAGGCGAAGGGCCCGCGATCACCATCTTTGGCCGAAGCACCC
>JAFCZD010000987.1 GCA_019314525.1 Deltaproteobacteria bacterium | reverse complement strand
GCTTCGGTCCTGTTTCTCGACGCCACTGATACCTGGTTTGTGGGACAGGGACCGCCCCTGGCTGCCAAGGGTAAAGACAAGCAAGGACTGTATCGGCGTCGCGTCGGTATCGTCTTGCTCTGCGACGGCGAGGGCCTCCCTCTGCGCTGGCACACCCTCGATGGCCACTATCACGATCCCACGGCACTTTACGACATGGCCGCCGAGGTGGCGGAGTTTCCCTGGGCCACGCAAGTGCCGATGGTGGTCGACCGCGCCCTGGGTAACTCGAATTGGGTGGATAAGCTCGACACCCTCGGGCTTCGATATGTCACTTGCGTCCCGGCACCGGAGCTGAAGAGCTGCGGGGCGCCCATCCCCTGGGAGGTACTCGAAGATCTGCAGCAATGCGGCGATGACTTGCCTTCTGTGGAAGCCAAGGCTGCGGCGGCCGGATTCATCGCCGACGGCAGCAAACGCTATATTTTAGAGCTGGGCCTCTTCGACAAGAGTCGCCCTCAGAACGTCAAACGACTCTCCCAAGCGAAACTTACGCTGCAGACTCTGGAAGAGATCGAAGGCTCGGAGGAGGCGATTTCGGCCCTCGCCAACCGGCTTGGGATTTCCAATCGCAGCGTGCATGAGTACAAGAAACTAGCGACTCTCGGCGATCGGGTCCGCCAGCGGATCCGCCTCGGCGATGCTGATGGGCTCAGCGTAGGGCAGTTACAGCAGGTAGCCGCGATCGCTGTAGATCGACAGATTGAGCAACTCGAAACCGTGATTGCAGCGACCTCAAGGAAGTACCTGCAAGCACGGAAGCGTCGCCTCGACGCTCCTGCGACTCTGCGGTCGCGCGCAGCGCTGTCGCTGAACCCGAGCCGACTCATCGAGGACCGCAACACTGACGAGAAGCGACTCGAACGCGTCCGGCAGTGCGTCGAAGACGTTAACCGTCGCCTCGCTTCCCCGCAGTCGCGACGCAAGGACTCCACGGCGCTCGCGGAGGTGGATGGACGCATTCGTCGGCTCTCGCTGGGACATGTCTGCTCCACCAGCATGCGCAAAACAGACAGCTCTCGTCGCGTCGTCCTTCAGGTCGACGACGAGGCCTGGCGTCGTCGACGTCGCTCCGACGGCATCTCTCTTGTCATTTCACACCCCGAGGTCGAGGGAACCGCTGCACAGCGGGTCAAGCGCTACTTCTCCAAGGACGCCGTCGAGAAGGACTTCCAGTCCATCAAGAGCGTGCTCGGACTCAGACCTGTGCGTCATCGCACCGACCACAAGCTGCGGGCTCACGTCTGTGTATGTGTGCTGGCGCTGCTGCTCACCAGACTCCTTGAGCGACGCTTTTCGCAAAAGGGCCAAAGGCACAGTCTGTCCGAGATAGTCGAACACCTCGAGCCGGTCCGGCTCAACCTCATCAACGACGGTAACAGCAACTACTACACACTGACCAAGCTCACCGATGAGGCCGAAAAACTGCTCGACACACTCGACGTCACGCCGCTGGTCAACAACAAGGCCATCTCCAAGGAACTCGTTCCCCGGTAGGACTGCTTGCCGGGGGCACACACCGTGGTCCGATGGACGGTGGGCAACGCGGCCAAGCGGTGCTCAAACCGCTGTTTGTCACTACGGGCCACGCGCAAACCCGCATGAACACTGGGTTTCAGAA
The DNA here is from genome assembly GCA_019314525.1 of Deltaproteobacteria bacterium. GTDB lineage: Bacteria > Myxococcota_A > Polyangia > JAFCZD01. The sequence goes on along the minus strand of JAFCZD010000987.1, from coordinate 380 downwards.
ATGGGTGGTCAACTTGGGTGTCACAAGGTGGGGCCGATCCTGCACCGGTTTGTCGGTAGCCAAGCTGTAGGCGGATGGCCTCGACCAGCGCGGTGTTCAACGGGCGGTGTTTGAGCGCGAAGACGGTCCGCCGCGAGCTGCCCAGAAGCGCCGCCGTGTCTGATCCGCTCAGGCGCGCGCCTATGATATCGGTCCGGCGCCCTCTCATGCGCATCGCAATATCGCGCTACCGTAGAAGAGCCCAGGGCATCCTGCGTCGATAGTCCGGGCCGGAGCGTTGGAGCTCGGCCAGGGCTTGGGCCAGGAACCAGATCCGATGCGCCGGTAGGGCCAGCGAGCCCGCGTGACGCAGCAACACCTTGGTGGGCTGATGAAAGAGG
>JAFCZD010000986.1 GCA_019314525.1 Deltaproteobacteria bacterium | reverse complement strand
CTGTTCATCCGCAGCTCCGAAAACTCCGGGAGACTCTCCGAGCTGGTGATCGGCGCCAACTTGGGCCTCACCACCAGCGACCACACCAGCGCCCTGTTCGACGGCTACCGCCCCGGCGCCTCCATCTCCCTGGGCGCCGCGGAGTACAACCCCAAGTTGAACTGGAGCTCGGCGACCATGCTGCCCATGATGGGCAAACAAAGCGGCATCCTCCTGGGGGACAAGCGAATAATGACCAACGACATCTTCGCCCCCGACCTCCTCATCAATAACTGAGCAAACCGCCCCCCCACACAGGCACGCAAGAGAAGCACACAAGCGTCAGAGCGTCAGAGTCATTATTCCCTTCATTTTTGTTAGAAAAGTGAAGATTTTTAGCAACTCTTGTCGCAAGCGGTCGATTGGGGACCAGGAGGTTCCCATGACAAGACGTCTCAGGTGGTTGAAAACCGGCACTGCGTACTGCGAAACACAGCGCACCGTCGATCGACAATTTCTGCTCAAACCCAGCAAGGAAACCCGAAACATCGTCGGCGCCTGCGCGGGCCGCGCCCTCAAGAAGTATCCGGTGAAGCTCTTCTGGCTCGACGTGAACATCAACCACAAGCACGTGGGACGAGCGGCGCTCTCCGACAGCGCCGAGCACCTGGAGAACCTCTTCCGCTTCGACCAGCTCTTCAACTCGCTCGTCACGCGAGAACTCAACCGTATCTACGACCGCGAGGGTCCGCTCTTTTCAACTCGCAACCGAACCCACGAGGCCACGGACGATTCGGCGCTGGAGCAGCAGCTCTTCTACGCGGTAACAAACGTGGTGAAGGACGGCCTGGTGGATCGGGTTTCACACTGGGAGGGCGTGTCTTCATACAACCAGCTCGCCACGGGCCAGGTGGACACGTACACGTACATTGACCGCACCGCATGGCATCGGGCGGGCGGACGCCACAGCAAGAAGCCTCCCGAAGCGTTCACGAAGACGGTGACCCTGGAGCTTTCGCCGCTGCCCGAATGGGAGCACATGAGCCCGGGAAAACGGCAGGCTCATTTTCGACGCGAAGTTCGTTGTCAGGAGAGCGCGTTTCGAGAGGTTCGCGAACGGGAAGGTCGCACGGCCATGGGCCGCAAGAAGCTGGCCAAGGTTGACCCGCGAGACCGTCCGAAAACAAGCAAGCCCAAGACGCGACAACCTGTCTGTCACTCCTCCACTTTCGACTACTACGCCTCAAATCTGTGGATGGGAGGTTTCTGGAATGTCGGATTTCCAAGCGGGTCGATTCGGCCGCCGCCGTTGCGAGTGTGCACCTGACCTGCACACCTCTCTGATTTTACGTATTGGACCGCGATTCCCCGTCGCATGTGGACCGGTGCGTTATTGCTGGGCCGAAGAACGTTTGCGCTTTCTTCTATGGACCAAATTTTGACAAAGGCACCTTGGGATTACCCCATTGATCCCCTCGGAAAGAGCGGAGGTGTGAAACCGTGACCCGGAATGACCCAAATCGCACCGAAGACAAAAATGACTCTGACTCCTGCTCCTCCTGCTCCTGTCTATAGGGACACGCCGGAAAGTTGGCGCCCGGGGACAACCTGATACAATGCGCTCGTGTCAAAGGACAACGATATCAAGGCAGGCTTGGCTGAAACTGTGGTGCGCATCTGTCCCGCTTGCGGGGTGGTGAACCCGTCCGGTCCGTCGGATGATTGCCCGCACCTTCAGCTGGTCCGTTTCGATGGGGTTGATGAGGATCTGGAGGCGCTCATCGGTGAGGTTGCCCGGGCGCGGAGAGATTACTCCGAGCTTGTCTCCAAGCTCAAGACAGATGTGCTCACCGCGACGCGCGAGGGAGCGGCGCAAGTGGAGACTCCGCACAAGGCGAAACCGAAAGACATGACCCCCCCATATTCGCCTGCAAGGGATGACGGAAACCTTCATCTGACCCACCCGAAGTTGAGGGTAAAGGCCGCGAGCAAGTCCGACAGATCTACACGCAAGCGCAGGCGGAACGGGGCACCGCCGGTGGATCCCAGACAGCTTGAGTTGCTGGCCAACGCTCCCTCCAAGGGAGATGCCTGAGGTTATCGTCATCGTTGGAGGGGGAAGGAACGTGGGCAAGACCTTTCTCGCCGATGCCATCGGAAAGATTTTGACCGACTGTGCAGTGATCAAGCTGGGTGTCCACCACCCACGGGCGGAGAAGAACCAGCTTTTTTTCGAGCGTGGTACATCTTACTTACAGATTCTAAAACGCGCCGGGCAGCGGCGCTTTCTGGTTATCGAGAGCGGCGCCATTCTCGATGATCCCGACCTTTCTCCGGATCTTGTCATCTTCTTGCCCGGGAGAGATGGGGACAAGCCGGGGAGCGAGATCAGGAGGGCTGCTGCGCACATCATCAGGGGGGAGCCTCTGAGTGATGATGAGATCGAGGCGATTGCAGCGCGGCTGAAGGTACAGATCGTCGAAGTGAGGCGCATTATCGATTTCATCGAGAGTTTCGATTGACGCACCTTGGCGCGTTTCATCTCGTAGTTTTCTGCAACATCAAGGTGAAGCCAGAAACACGAATTTCCCGCTATTTATTCTTGTTCTTCTTCTGAAATTTCCACCTCTTTTTTATTGCTGCATTTATACTGGAAGAAATCTTATGGACATTAGCAAGGAGTGTTGCATGTCGTTCGAGAACTCCCGGAACCAAAATTTCACAACCGCAGTATTTTTCAGTGGCCTGGCGATGGTGCTATCGTTGGTCTTCGCGCCGACAACGGCTCGGGCTCAGGCCTCCTTGCTGGACTGCCCCGGAGGCGGTTACGGTACCAACATTACCGGTGACCTGGTCGTGACAAGCGGTTTCGGAGACGATCTGGACGACGGGACCGTGCACGTGGTGGACGTGAGCGCGGTCTTCCCCGACGGCATCTATTTTGCCGGTACGGGTCTTGGTGACACGTTCTACGAACTCTACGTCAACGCAAACGGAAACATCACGTTCAACCAACCCAACTACACGTACACACCTCAGTTCATACCCTTCACCTCGGCCACCCCCTTCCCCATCATTGCGCCCTGGTACGGGGACGCTGATTTCGGTGGGGGCGGCGGCGACCTGTGGTACTGCGAGGACCTCACCAACGGCAGGATAATCGTTACCTGGGAAAACGTGGGCTACTACAATGAGCAGGAGGGCCTGACCAATACTTTTCAGGCGGTGCTCACCAACCCCGGCTCGGCATGCGGCAGTAGCACGGGACTGGATGT
>JAFCZD010000985.1 GCA_019314525.1 Deltaproteobacteria bacterium | reverse complement strand
CAGGCAGAGGTTGGGGTTTGTCGCCCAGCGGTCCCAGTAGAGCTTGAGCTCTGATACGATGCGGGTCCGACCGGAACCCATCCACGGAAACTCGTCGAACACCAGGACCCAACGCCCCTGCTCCACCAGCTCTCCCAGCCCCTGAAACACCTCGCGCCAGTTGCGAGCGCCGAGGCGGACCCGGCCGGTCTGCCGCGAGAGGTCCGTCAGGAACTGATCGATCTGAACCGGGGTTCGCGCACCCTCGATTCCCTCGAAAAACAGCACCCGCTTCTCACCCTCTACGGCCTTGGCCATGAGCGTCGATTTGCCGATGCGCCGCCGCCCATAGAGGATGATGAGCTGGGCCCGCCGCTGATCGTCCAGGTGGTGACGAAGCAAGGACAACTCTGGCGCTCTGCCGATGAACATGGGAGGAGTCTACCAAAGTGCAAACAAAGTTCAATGACTTTTGTTTGCACTTCGGTTGTGCATATAGAGTAAAGATGCCTTGATTTGCACAATGGACGCGTCCGCTACCGCACCAAAATCTGGAGCAGGGAAGGGACGTACTTAAGTAATTAAGTTTCGTCTGTATCGTTTTGAAAATGCTGGAGCAAAGCTGGTCCAGGCTTGATCCTTCTGTCTGAGCCCCACCAGCTGCCAACAGCTTGACACGACACAAGCTCTTTTTCATACTCGCATCAATGCTCGAGAGTCGGGATGCTCCATCTCATCCTGCACCTCGGAGAGGGGGGCGTGCGCGCAATTGACGAGATCTATTTACAGCCATTCTATCCGTGTTCTGGCCTGCGAACGCTGTGGCGCTCCGCTTGAGGTGGCCATGGCCGGCGGCGTGGTGAGCTGCCAGTACTGTGGTAGCGCAAACCAGCTGGTGCAGCGGGACGAAACCAGGGACATCGCCGAGGCTGAGCAGGCTCAAACATCCACGCTGAGCGAGTCCGAGAGGCTCGAGCAGCTTCGCCGCCAGGAGAATCAACCGTTACCTCCTCCCGAGAACCTGAAGCACCTGCTGCTCGGTCACGAGCTAGACCCAGCGCGGATGGATGATGCGCAGCAAGAATGGTTGGCCACGCGGACCAGGTTGCTAGGAGGCGGGGGCACCACCGTCGCTGAGAAGCTCTTCAACTTGACGCGCCTACTTGCGCCGCGTGTGGACGGCCAACAGGAAAGAGCCATTCTCGAGAGCGCCGTGGAAGCATTGCCGGATGCGCGGCACCGGCAAGTGTTGAGAGCCCGACTTGCTCACAAGGCCGTGCTTTGGGGAGACCTAGAGGCGGCACGCAGCTGGCTCCGCCCCTGCAATCCACGCTCGACGGACCTGATGATGGACTCTGCGTACCGCCTCGCCGCCGCGGCCGTTGCCACCGCAGAGGGGCAGCCGAGCCAGGTGCTAAACCTCTTGGGTGACCACGCTGGCGAGGTGCCCACCGCCGACGTCGGGTACGACGAGGCCGTGCTGTTTCGGGTAAACGCCATCGAGAAGAGTAACGGCGCGGAGTTGGCTACGCAGACGTTCCAGCATCTCCTAGCGCGGAATCTGACCATGTTGGTTCGCTTGCAGAAAGCGGCGGAGCACAACGCCGAACTCAAGCTTTGTGCGGAGAGTTGGCCCGACTTGCAAAAGCGAGCGTGGGGCATGATAGATCACAAGCTGAGGAGTCGTGGGAAGATATCACTTGGCTGGATTGTTGTTCCTGGTCTCATAACGGCTCTATTTCTTGCCGCGGCGACCGCAGCCATATTTTTTGGCGGTCCTGGGTGGGGAGGTACGATGGCAGCTGCCGGTACCCCCGGATTGGTTGCGCTTTTCATCTTCATCGTCGCGCTCAACCGTTGTCGTATTGGCAAACTCATGGCTACTCGCGGTGTGCTAGGTGTGGCGCGCGTGGTCTCGTCGCAGCCGCGTCTCCTCACTGGCAAGAGCTCGTCATCGATGGGGCAGGATCTTGTGCTTCTGATCGAAGGCCCGCAGGGACCGCTGTGGGCGAAGCCAACGCTGCATCGCGAAACGCCGCCGCCACTGGGACCCTACCCATGTCTGTAC
>JAFCZD010000323.1 GCA_019314525.1 Deltaproteobacteria bacterium | reverse complement strand
TCGCGGCACATCCCCGACGCTGAGGAGCGGCCCAAGGCTTTGGCGCCCCCCTATGCTGTGGCCATCGCCCTGGGCAGCGCAGCTGTGGTAGCACTCTATTTGACCGGCTATCTGCAGCAGGAAGGCTACCTTTTTGAGTTCCACTTTGCCCAAGCACACTGAAGACGGAGCGGTGAGCGTTGAGATGGCGCTCTCGTTGCCGGTGTTGGTGTTCTTCTTCATCGGTGTCACGGCCTTCACCCACGCAGCCTACGTGCGCTACGTGATCACAGGCCAGGCTCACGCCGTAGCACGTGTATGCAGCCTTGAGCGCAGCGATATGGGCATGTGCAAGCAGGTCGCGCAGCGCATGATGCAGGGCAGCGCCAAGAGCTGCAGCCCTTTTGGGGTTACGCCGCTGCTCGAGAAATTTCCAGGGCTCGAGCAGACGCAGCTGCTCTCCGTCGCTGTGCGCTGCCGCTACAGCCTCTTCTCTGGTTTTTTTGGAAGGATCGGCATGCCGCTTCTCGATTTATCCGTCACGGTGGTTGTGCCATACTGACGCCCCATGTTGGCAGAAGGAAAAAAAACAAGCTCTTCCGTTGGGACTATCGTCTTCATGCTGGGGGCCGTGCTCTTCGCCGCCCTCGCTGGAGTCTTGGTCACCAAGCTGCTCTCGCAGCAATACGCGGATGAGCCTGTGGTGGCTATCGTCGTTGCCCGCACAGATGTGCAGGCAGGACACCCCCTGAGCAAAGCCAAGCTGCGCATGGCACGCTGGCCACGCTCTTCGGTGCCACGCGGCGCCCATACCTCGATGAAGGCTCTTCTCACCACTCAGGCTGTACCGTTGGTGCCCCTCGTGAGCGGCCAGGCTGTGCTCAAATCACAGATCTCCAAGCCTCATTCGGGTTTGGGCGTGGCGGCGAAATTGCGGCCAGGGCAGCGGGCGGTGGCCATACAGGCTTCCAACAGCGTGATGCAGGCGAAGCTGCTCTACCCTGGGGCACGCGTGGACGTGTTGACCACCATGCGCAAACCAGGGAGCTTCGACCGCAGCGAGGTGATGACCAAGGTGCTGCTGCAGAACGTGATCGTGCTTGCGGTGGGCCCACGCATCGACGCTGCCTCGACCCTGGGGAACCACAAGGGCAAAAAGAGCAAGAAGGAAGATAGCGCGGAGACACGGCGTGTGGTGACGCTGGCCGTCTCAGCCGACCATGCGGAGCTTCTGGTGCTCGCCAAGCGTGAGGGGCGTCTCGACCTCGTGCTGCGCAGCCCCCAAGATGATGCTCAGGTACGCACCCAGGGGGCGACACCACGGCAGGTCCTCGACCTAGACGAAGGTCGTGAGCAGGAGCGCCGACGCGTTCCCGCGCGTTCAACACCACGTGTGGAGCAAAAACGCATTGAGCCTTTGCCCAGCCGCCGTCGTGGTCGCTCACGTCGTCGCTCGACTCGCTCGACTCGGCCAAGTCGGCGTAGCGCGGAGCCCGCCGCCCCGGCGCCTCCACCACCACCGCGCCCCAAGGGGCCGACCATCTATCGTGGGAGTTGATGGTGCACACCGACAGGCTCTTGAGAAGAGATAGCCCCATGCCAATGATCAGCAAGCGCGCATTAATCCTACTCCCACTGGTCGTCGCTCCATTGCTGGTTTGGGGGGGAGCACCAACCCCTGCCCGCGCAGAGCGGCGTCATATGATCATCAGCGTGCCCGTACGGGGTGCGCGGGTGGTGCGTTTTCGCCACCCTATCGATAATGTGACGGTGGCCAACCCCAAGATCGCAGATGTCAAACCCATGGGGACGCGCGCGCTTCAGATCATCGGTCGCCGCATTGGCGAGACCGAGATCAACGTCTCCGACAAGCGCGGCACCACCACCGTGGTGGATGTGGCGGTGGGGCTCGCTACGGGGGGCCTCTCCAGCAGCTTGCGCTCGGTATTCCCAGGTGAGGCGATCATCCCTCAATCCATCGGCGACAAGGTCGCCCTCACCGGACGCGTAAGCGATCCCATCATCGCCAAGCGCGCTGTGCAGCTCGCCGCGGCCTACCTCAAGGCTGAGAAGGGCTCCGGGTCGGTGTTGAATTTTCTCTCCATTCGCGGTCGGCAGCAGGTGCAGCTGCGCGTCAAGATCGCGGAGGTCTCGCGCACGGCCATGCGCAGGTTGGGCATCAACGCCTTTCAGCGGGGCACGCTCTATTCCGCTGGCATGCTTGCCCCAGGCACGCCCATGGCGGCCGAGCTTGCGCCCGATGTTGCCAAGAGCCTCTACCCCAATGGCGATATTGCCGCGCCAGATGGCGATAATAAGGTGCCGCTGCCACATATCGTGGGCCCCATCACCTCCTCCTTTGGCCTGCATTTCGCCTCGGGTGGCGCCCTGCCGCTCTCCATTGCGCTGAACATCATGCAGGGTAAGGGCTTGGCTAAGATCCTCTCGGAGCCGACCTTGGTCGCCTACTCGGGGCAGCAAGCCAATTTCCTCGCGGGTGGTGAGTTTCCGATCCCCATCCCTCAGGGGCTTGGTCAGACCGCGGTGGAGTTCAAGAAGTATGGCGTGCAGCTCGAGTTCACCCCCACGGTGCTGGCCAATAAGACCGTGCACATGAAGGTCTCGGTGACGGTCTCCGAGCGCGACGACGCGAGCTCTTTGGTGTTGCAGGGCACGCGGGTACCCGCGCTCACCACGCGTCACAGCCAGACCACGGTGCGCATCAAGAACGGTCAGAGCCTCGCTATCGCGGGCTTGCTACAGGATCGCATCACCAGCGTGTCCAACCGCGTGCCAATCCTCGGCGACATCCCCGTGCTGGGCATGTTCTTTCGTAGCTCTACCTTCGATCGTCAGGAGCGGGAGCTGGTGATCATGGTTACGCCTCACCTGGTGCGACCCCTACGCCCCAAAGAGGTGCCCCCCCTGCCAGGCGAGGATGAAGTCTCCGATCCTGGTGCGGTGGCTTTCTTTCTCTTGGGCTCTGTGGATCCAGAGATCAAAGCAGACAAGCCCAGTCGCGCTGCGGGCCCGGTGGGCTATTCCGAATGAGTCCTCGGGAGCGGTCGCGCGCAGATCGCGGGAAGGATCGTTCAGCGGACTCTGGCCGCCAGCGGAGTTCTGGCCGTTCTGTGCTGCTGACGCATCTCTACGATCCAGAAGAGGTGGAGCGCGCACGCAGTGAGGCGCGGGCCAAGGCCGAACGTCGCAAGGCGCGTGTCGCGCTTCCCCCAGATCCTGGGCCAAAGGAAGCGGGCAGCCCAGCCCTTCGCGGCAAGACAGAGCCCTTGCTCTCCCTCTTTTTTTCCTGCCATGGGGGCACAGGGTGCACCACGCTGGTCGCTTCTCTCGCGACCTTGCTCGCGCGGGCGGAGCGCAGTGTGTGTGTTGTCGACTGCGACTTGCAATTCGGCGACACCTTGATGGCCCTGAACCTGAAGCACCGTTTCACCCTCGCTCAGGCCCTCGAGGCGTTGCCCTCCCTGGACCCGGAGACCCTGCACTATCGCTTGCCTCGCCATGAAAGCGGCGTGTGTGTGCTTTCTCAGGCGGGGGACGTCGACGGTCTAGGGCAGATCGAGCCCAGCACGTTCATCGAGCTCTTGGCGCTCTTGCGTGAGAGCTTCGACCATGTGCTCGTGGACGGGGTGCGGGATTTTTCCGACTACGCCCTGGCGGTGCTCGATGTGGCCGATGATGTCTTGCTGGTGGGGACACAGGAGGTCCCCGCTGTGCGTGGCATGGCCATGCGCCTCGACGTCTTCGAGCAGCTCGGCTACGAGGTGCAGTGGCTGGACGTGGTGATCAACCGTTACGCCACCAAGAATGGTGTGTCCCTCGGGGCCATCGCCAACTCCCTCGAGGTAGAGACGCGCTTCGTCATCGCTGATGACGCGCCGGTTGCGCGCCGCGCGCTCAACGATGGCGTCCCTTTGGTGGATATGGCGCCCACCTCTCGGGCGACGCGCGATATGCAAGACTTGGTGCAGGTCCTCTATGGCGTGCATCCGCCCCGGCGGAAGGGGCTTTTTGGGCGCATCTTTGGAGGTAGCGCGTGAAACTTTCGGATCGACTTGGCAAGCAACGGCCGCAGCAGGAAGGGGGCGAGCGAGGGCAGGCAGCGGGTGGGGCCCTGGACAGCGAGCTCTTCCAAGCTGTCTATTTAGAGGTGGTGGACCGCCTGGACACCCGTGGCGCCAAGCAGCTCGACCCCGAAGAGCTCACCGAACGCGTTGGAGAGCTTGTCGAGCAGACCTTGCAGGCGCGCCAGATGCGCCTCTCCCCGCGGGAGCAGCAGCAGCTCGTCTCAGCGATCATCGACGAGATCCTCGGCCTTGGTCCCCTCGAGACGCTGCTCTACGATAAGTCCATCAGCGACATCCTCGTCAATGGATACGACCATATCTACATTGAACGCGGTGGAATACTCGAAGAAACAGAGGTGCGTTTTCGCGATGATGCGCACCTTCTGAACACCATCAACCGTATCGTCTCCCGCTTGGGCCGGCGCATCGATGAGGCTTCGCCCATGGTTGACGCGCGCCTGCCTGACGGCTCCCGCGTCAACGCCATCATCCCGCCTTTGGCCATCGACGGACCTTCGCTCTCCATCCGTCGCTTTGGCGGCGGGCCCGCGAGCTTCAAGTCGCTGGCCGAAAAAGGGTCGCTCACCAACGCCATGGCGCATTATATGAAGAGCGCCGTGCGTTCACGCTGCAATATCCTGGTGGCTGGCGGCACGGGGTCTGGCAAGACGACGATGCTCAACGCGCTCTCGCGTTACATCTCCAGCCGTGAACGGATCCTCACCATCGAGGACTCGGCGGAGCTGATGTTGCAACAGAAACACATCGTGCGACTGGAGACGCGCCCGCCCAATATCGAGGGGCGCGGTGAGGTGACCATCCGTGACCTGGTGCGTAACGCCCTGCGTATGCGCCCCGACCGCATCATCGTCGGCGAGTGTCGCGCCGACGAGGTGTTGGATATGATCCAGGCGATGAACACTGGCCACGACGGCTCCATGACCACGGTGCACGCCAACGGGGTGGATGATGCCTTCACACGCATGATGGCGATGCTGAGCATGGCTGGCACTCAGCTCTCGGAGTCGATGATGACGCAGATGATCGCTCGGGCTATCGACATCGTGGTGCATTTGGTGCGTTTGTCCGACGGCAGCCGACGGGTGAGTGAGGTGGCGGAGATGTCTGGGGTGGTGGACGGCGAGATCCAGCTCAACCGGGTCTACTGGTACGACCGCAGTGGCGCCCAAGAAGGAGTGTTTCGCTGCAGTGGTCGGTCGCTCTTCCTCGATCGTTTTGCCGCGGCCAAGATCCCTCTGGACCCGCGCGCGTTGGGGAATTAGATGGACGAGCTCTTCCTTTGGATTGGCGCCAGCACCGCCGTTGCGCTCTTCTGCTTGGCGCAGGGAGGCTTCTGGCTGCTGCGTGGGCGCCAGCACAGGCGCGAGGAGCAGCTCAAGCAGCGCATTCGCGGCGGGCAGGGCGGCCAGGCCTTGCAGGGCGGAAAGATCCAGATCCGCAGCAAGCTGGGCCAGCAGGCCGCGGGAAACGTGGCGGTGTCTTTGCGCCTCACCCTCCAGCAGGCGGGTAGCAACCTGACACTCGCTGGCGCTCTGGGGCGGGCTTTCGCGCTGGCGGGGTTCATGTTGCTCGTCTTCACCCTGCTCTTTCAGGACGTCTTGATTGGACTTGGTGGAGGTTTGCTCGGGCTCTTCGTGGCACATCTGATCTTCGCCAGCCGACGTGACAAAAACGTACGCCTCTTCGAGGAGCAGCTCGCCACGGCCCTCGAGGCGATGGTCTTCGCGCTGCGCGCTGGCCGCAGCTTGGAGGAATCTTTGCATTCGGCCGCTGAGGAGGTTGAGGCCCCCTTGGCGCCAGAGCTTTCGCGGGTCTATCAGGAGACGGCCCTGGGTCGCCCCGTGGAGGTCGCCTTGGAGCAGCTCCGAGACCGCTGGCCTCAGCTGCGGGCTCTGCGCGCCTTCGTCGAGGCTGTGGGCGTGCTCAAGCGCACAGGCGGAAATTTGGTAGAGGTGATGCAGACCATGACCGCTGGATTGCATGCCCAGGCGCTCTTCGAGGTGCGGCACCGCGCTTTAACCTCCGAGGGGCGCATGTCGGGGCGCATCCTGATGGGGTTGCCCATCTTCGCATTGGTGGTACAGGCGCTGCTAGCTCCGGAGCAGCTCGCCCAGCTCGTGGGCACACCCACGGGGCAAACGGTGTTGATGGCGTCAGCGGGGCTTTGGGCCCTCGGCGCCTTTTGGATATCGCGCCTTACGCGGCCTGATCGCTAGCTGCGTGGGAGGAGAGAGGTATCGTGGACAGTTCAGTACTACTCGCGGCGTTGCTTGTTTGTGTTGTGCTCGCAGGGGCGATGCTCGTGCTGGCGCTGCGGGCACGTGGCGTAGGCCGCGGTGAGCAGGCAGGCGAGGGTGAGGATGCGGGCGGCAAACGAATCCAAGCCCTCGGGGCGCTCTTGAGGCCAGAGGCGGGAAAGAGCCTGGAGGAGCTCAAGAGCCGCGTGACCCGCGCTGGGCTCTACACCCAGGACCAACTCGATCTCTTCCTTACGGTGCGTTTGATCTCTGCGCTGGTGGGCGTGGGGCTGATCATCCTGGTGATCTCCACCAGCGACGACATGCTCAGCGCCATCACCGCGATGATGGTGTTGGCGGTGGTGAGCGTGGTGGGGCCTGG
>JAFCZD010000322.1 GCA_019314525.1 Deltaproteobacteria bacterium | reverse complement strand
AAAGCACAATAATAGCTCGTATTCTGGTAGGTCTGCACCTCGAATTGGTTCGAGAGCATATAGAGACCTTCGGAAGCGCCAAGCAGAAGCACACCACCTCCCAAGAGCATCCCAAAGAAGGCCTCCAGCAAGCGACGTTTGAGTGCCACAGAGAAGTAGATCATCACGTTTCGGCAGAGGATCAGGTCAAAGGTTCCCAGGTGGTGGATATCTTCAGCGAGATTGAGTTGGGCAAAGGAAACCATAGCTCTGATCTCAGCCCCAACAGTGCCTTGCTGGATGTCTAGGTATTTGTGATATCTCGCGGCGACCTGGGCTAGAACGCCAGGATCGTAGACCGCTTGTCGAGCTGCGGCGATCGCCTTGGACGAGATATCCACGCCCAGCACGCTGATATCTTGAGGTCGGTAGACATCTTGGGTGTCAAGCCAGCTGCGGGCGGACATCGCGACGCTGTAGGCTTCCTCGCCAGTGCTGCATCCGACACAGAAGATGCGCAAGCGTGGGGCGAGCTGGGTCACCCCCTTCGAGCGGTTCGCCGCCAGCTGGGGGAGGATCCTCTTTTCTAGCGCAGAGAAGGGATGCTCGTCGCGAAAGAAGGATGTCTCATGGGTTGTCATCGCCTCTACGAGCTCTTGCTGGGTGGTGGCGCTCTCGGCTTTGAGCCGAGCATAGAAATCAGAGAAGCTTGTACAGCCCAGGCGGCGTAGGATGGCGTCAAGGCGGGTGCTAAAGAGGTAACGCTTGTCTGCGGCCACTTCGATCCCGCACACCGAGAGCAGGTGCTCGCGAAGCAGTGAGAACTCTTTGTCGTTGAGTTCGATCATCCCCCATCCCCCAATGGCGTATTAGCCAAGGCAACCAACCGCGGCCCAATCTCTTCAAGAGGAAGCACCTCGTCTTGCAGGGCGCTGCGCACAACGCTGCCAGGCATTCCCCAGACGACAGACGTTTGCTCGTCTTGAGCGATAACGTAGCATTTGCCGTGATCCCGAAGTTCCTTGAGCCCTGCCAGCCCATCAGTGCCCATACCCGTCATGACCAAGCCAATCACGCCAGAGACCTGCGCCTTGACGGCGGAGCGAAATAGATAATCGGCAGATGGACGACAGCCGTTGAGGGGAGGGTCTTGATTTGTTTCCAGTACCAAATGTCCCCCAAGATCTCGCGCGATGAGAAAATGCTCGCTTCCTCCTCCCAGGTAGACGCTCCCCGGCTCCAGCAGCGCTCCAGCAATGGCCTCCACCACCTCGAGGGGGGCACTCTTATTGAGAGAACGAGCCAACGAGGCGGTGAATCCGTTCGGCAGATGAATGGCCACGACGATGGGCACGGGGAAGCTGGCAGGAAGCGATGGCATCAGCTTCTTCAACGCCTCAGGCCCTCCCGTGGATATGGCGAGCAGAACAACCTCTGGGACGCCTGCTGGACCTTGGCGGCGGAGCAACGCGTTAGCACGCTGCCGCTGCGTAGACTCATCAAGCGCCGAGGTTATGTGGCCAGCGAGAGCCCGGGCCCTCTTGGAGTAGCGAGCCGCGGAGAAAGCGCGGATCTTTGACAAGAGGCGCCTCGCGAGCGTATCGCGCCGTGTGGGCTCACCTTCTGGGGGCTTGCTGAAAAAATCAAATGCTCCTGCCTCAAGGGTGCGGATGACGCGGTCGACCGTTTCTGGGTTCGCTTTCGCCTCCACAGCAAGGAGCACACCAACCTCTGCCTGGTTCTGGATCGCGGAGCGCGCGAACTCGGCTCCATCAATATCTGGCAGGGTTGCGCTGACGATGATCACATCTGGGAGTTGTTGGATGGCGCGCGCAAGGCCCGTGGCACCCGTGGGGACAGCTCCCAGCAAGGTAATATCGTCAGCCTCGCTGAGGCTCGAAGAAACCGTGTCACGGCATATTGGCGACTCATCGACGATGAGGACGCGGATCGTGTCATTCATCGAGTTTCCTCAACAGCTCTATCTTTCGCTCAGGCGGTCGATTTCTTGTAGTCCGTCTGATACCTGGTCGATCAGGACGCTCATCTCGTTGATGCCTGTCTCACATTTATGAGTGGAAACCTTCGTTCGCACAATATAGCGAGTGGCCTCGGCCACCATGACACTCATCTCCGTCATGTTCTGTGAGAGTTCAGAAACCCCCACAGCCGCCTCTGAGATATTGCGCGCCACCTCATTGGCGCCGCTGGCGATCTCAGCCACCCCCTTGGACACTTGGTTGGCGCCGATGGCGCTCTCATTGATATTTCGAGCAATGTCGTTGATGCCAGAGACTGCCTCTGTCACATTTCGCGAGATCTCGCCACTCGCACGTGACTGCTGGTCGACCATCTTCGAGATCATCGATTGCAGGCTGTTGATCTTTTCCACCACCCTCGTGATGAGGGCAATGGCCTCCACGGCGTTCGTCGTATTCTCCTGAATGGTCTGAATCTTCTCGGCGATATCCTCTGTGGCGCCATGGGTCTGCTTTGCCAACTCTTTGACCTCGTTGGCGACCACGGCGAACCCCTTGCCTGCCTCGCCAGCGCTGGCTGCCTCGATGGCCGCGTTGAGCGCCAGAAGATTCGTTTGTTGAGCGATCACCTGAATGACGTTAGTGACCTTGCCGATCTCATCGGCGCTCCGCCCAAGCCCGTCCATCACGCGGGTAGTAGAGGTCGCTACAGTAGCGGCTTCTCCAGCCACTGTTGCGCCCTCTTTGGCGTTATCAGCGATACCCTCAATCGCGCTCGAGAGTTCACGAACAGCCATGTCCACGGTGCGGAGGTTGCTCGATAGCTCCTCAACGGTGGTTGCGACAGAGGACATGCTGGAGCTGATCTCCTCAGACGTATTGGCGGCGCTGTTGATATTGGCAGATATCTCCTCTGCTGCCGTTGCCACGCCATTGACGTTGGCGGACATTTGCTCTGACGTGCCCGCGATGTTCCCGATGGTATCCTCGAGGGTCGCCATAATGCCGTCAGCGTTGCTGGCCTCGTTGGCGGCCTCGCTCACGTCACGGAGCATAGAGACTGTCAAGCCTATGGCTCGTGTGTCAGAGTTAGCGGCCTCCACTGCGCAGCCTTTGATGCTCTCGATGCTCTCGACGAGTGTCTGACTGCTGGCTTGTTCATTCCTGATGACCCCCCAGCAGCTCCGCATGCCAAGCAGGATGGTGGCAACACCGACCGTGGCGGCGATGAGGACGACCACGACCACGGGAAACCGCCCCATCAGGCTAAACGCTACCGCAGCGGGCAGGACCGCCGCCGCCGCGAAGGATGCTAGCACGCGCTCTCGTTGCCGATATGCAGGTCCTTGGTTCTCTGAAGCTCTCATTCCATGTCTCCGTATTTACCACCATCGCCTCCGAAGGCGAGTAAATGGGAAAGATTCAAGACGACCAAGAGCCCATTGGAGTGCTGAATGACACCTGCGAAGAAGGGGCTTGTGTCTTGTGATATATGGGGTGGAGTTGTCTCTACATCACCTACGGGCACCTGCACGACGTCTCCCAGTTCATCGACGAGAATCCCCAAGGGCTTGTCGCCAAAGGCAGGTTGATCGACGGAGGGGTCAAGGCCAGCAACATGCTTAAGTTCCTCCGCGGTCTTGATGATGATGATTTGGTGGGCGCCCTCTCGTGTCTGCTGACGACCAAGCATTCTCGCGACATCGAGCACCAAGACTACCTGACCTCGCACATTGACCAAACCGCGGACATGGCACGGAGCTCGCGGGACAGGCATAATCGCCACCTCAGGGGTGATCTCTTTTACCTTGCGGATGTCCACACCAAAACGCTCTTGGCCCAGGAGGAAGCTGACGAATTGGCACTCCGCCGGGGACACTATGGAGCTCTGGTTGGCGCCTAGGCCACCCATGCGATCACCTGCTCCAATAACGCATCCTGATCGAGCTTTGATTGAAAGGCGTTGAAGCCGGCTGCGAGCACCCGTTCTTCGATATGAGGCTCCTTCAGCGATGATATCGCTAGCAGGGGTAGCTCTGCGATGGGGCCATGGTCGCGAACGGCCGCGGCGAAAGCGAAGCCATCCATCACGGGCATCTCAAGATCTGAAACGATGACATCGAAGGTCTCGACCTCGAGCAACTCGAGGGCCTGCTTGCCATGCATGGCGTGCCTGACGTCAAACCCTGACGCCTTCAGGTGAGGGATAATCAGCGAGGCGTAGAACGCTGAGTCTTCCACGAGGAGCACACGACGTTTCTCGCCTGTCGGTGCAGCAGCGAGCTGGCCGGGTGTCGCGTGCTCGACCAACTCATAGATGTCGATGAAGAGGGTGAGCTTGCCATCGATCATCGCCGAACCGATGATGCCCGGCTGCGCTAGAGCCGCATCTACCTCGCTATTGGTTCGCGCCGTGTCGCGGATCCTGGAGGCGACGATACCAACGGGGTCTTCGGCGCGTGGCACGATCACATAGAAGTGGTCTTCATCATAGTTGTGTTCGAGGGATGGCAGCGTATCTTCGATGCGTACCAATGGAATGACGCTGCCACCATGATCAATAAATTCTCTATCGCCTACCCTTCGGATGGTTCGCGAAGAGACCTCTTCCACGCGACGAATCAACCGCAGAGGAATAGCGAACGACTCCTCCCGTCCGATATCAAAGAGCAATACTGTCTGACGGTCCTCGCTGGAGCTGTGCGTAACCGGGGGAGGCTTTTCTTCGCTGAGACGCAAGTGCCCCAACTCCACCAAGGCCGCTACATCGAGAATCATCGCGATACGCCCGTCGCCCAAGACCGTCGTCCCGGAGAACGCAGCGCACGTCTTGAGCTGTTCATGGAGACCTTTTACCACGATTTCTTCAGTGTCGATGATGGTGTCGACCAGCAGCCCGAAGTGGTCATCTCCAATGCGCAGCACGATGATGTAAATGCTGTTGGCGTCGGAAACGCGCCTCTCCTGCTGTCCCATGCGTCTCTCGCTGTCAGCGATAGCCCCCCCCTGGCGGCGGTCTGGATGCGATCTCCGTCGTTCGAGGTGTCGCTCTTCCGTCTCAACGTCGATGAATGAGCGGTCAAGTTCCAGGAGCCGATCGAGGCGCAAGACTGGCAGCAACTTGCCGCGGAGCGAATAGACCTCTTGACCGTCGATCTCGGCGAGCTTCTGCTGGACAGCCTCACCGTGCAGCCACACGACCTCGTCGATATTGATCTGCGGGATCGCGAACGAGGTCTCTTCGACTGCGACGATCAGCGCAGGAATGATCGCCAAGGTGAGTGGCAACTTGATCGTGAAACGCGTCCCTAGCCCCAGCGCGGAGGAGATATCAATGCTTCCGCCAAGGCGGCTGATCGTCTCTTTGACCACGTCCATGCCCACACCACGACCTGAAAGGTCGGTGACCTCGTCGGTGGTGGTAAACCCGGGCGCAAAGATCAGATTGAAGGCATCCCGCTCTGACATGGACTCGGCTGCTTGGGTGTTTTCGACCAACCCCTTCTTCACCGCTGCTGCGAGGAGCCCATCAGGGTCCATGCCACGCCCATCGTCCTCAACACAGATGTTGACTTGCCCATGCCGATGAAAGGCTGAGAGGGTGATGGTGGCACAGCGTCTCTTGCCTGTGGCCTGTCGCTCGTTGGGACTCTCGATGCCATGAGCGACGGCATTGCGGACCAGGTGCGTCAGCGGATCTCCAATGGCGTCTATGATCTCCTTGTCGAGCTCTACTTCATTCCCAACAACCTTGAGGGTGACCTCCTTATCGAGGCGACTGGCAAGATCACGGACGGTGCGATTGAACTTGGAAAAGACGTGGCCAACGGTGCGCATCCGGGTTCGCATCACAGTGGCCTGTAGTTCGGAGGTCACAATGTTGAGCCGTTGTGTGGTGTTCAACATCCTTTCCACGTCCCGAGCATCGGCGGCTTGGGCATTTTGGTTGCGTACCAGCACCAGCTCCGTTGCGAGATCCATCAGCTTATCGAGCAAGCCAACGGGAAGCCTGACCGTAGACTCACGAGCTCCTTTGTCACGACGAGGCGTCTCCGTTGGCGGAGGGATCACCAATGTTTGGGGGCGCTCGGACCTCGTAAACTCGGACGTTGCGGGCTTGGCTCTAGCGGGCTCAAACCCTGTGGGACCCACGCGCCTCGCCGTCGTGTGGGGCTTTGGTTGCGAGACGGTCTGATCGTTGAGCTTCTTACGTAGGTCATCCACCGCCGTGATGTCGCCGGCGACAGAGGTTGCGTCGCCAAGGGGCTTGGCCAAGAGCCCTCTGAGACGGTCAATGCCACCAAGCAGCGCCTCCGCGATCGTGCTGTCGAGGGAGAGCCTCTTGGACCTTATCCGCCCCGCGAGGGCCTCCAAAGAGTGGGCAAGCCGCATGACTCCCTTCAGACGTAGGAAGCTGGCGCCACCCTTCACCGTGTGAAGTGAACGGAAGATCCGGTTGATGCGCTCACTCTCGAAAGCCTTGTTCTCCAGCGCGAGGACATCTTCTTCCACCATCGCCAAGTGTTCTCGAGACTCATTGATGAACTCCCTCAGAAGCTCCTCGTCAACCAGCCGTCCGAGGTCTTCTGAGGGTTGCTGCAACGTCTCCACAACAAGCAACGTCTCCACAACGGGCGACGTCTCCACAACGGGCGACGTCTCCACAACGGGCAACGTCTCCACAACGGGCAACGTCTCCACAACGGGCAACGTCTCCACAACGGGCACCGTCTCCACAACGGGCGACG
>JAFCZD010000321.1 GCA_019314525.1 Deltaproteobacteria bacterium | reverse complement strand
TTCTTCATAAGAGGGGAGGCGCACGGTTTTGCCGTCGGAGACCTGGGTGGACGCCTCGATGGATTCCCACTGCCCCTTGCCGAGTGAAAAGGCCGTGCCACGAATATCACGCAGGCGCTCCACGGTCTCTCCGGCGTCGAGGCGTCGCGCCAACTCCCAGACAGGCCCTTCACCCATGCCGAAGATCAGCAGGTCGGCCTTGGCGTCGAGGAGGATTGATCGCCGCACCTTGTCGCTCCAATAATCGTAGTGAGCGATGCGGCGTAAAGAGGCCTCGATGCCACCAAGCACGATGGGCAGCCCCTCGAAGGCTTGGCGTAGCACGTTGGTGTAGACGATGCTGGCTCGATTGGGGCGCATGCTCGTCTTGCCGCCTGGGGAGTAGGCGTCGTCCGAGCGCACCATGCGCTGCGCCGTGAGCTTATTAAGCATCGAATCCAGGTTGCCCGCCGTGACGCCGGCAAAGAGCCGCGGTCGCCCCAGGCGCATCACGTCGCTGGGGTCGTCCCAGCGTGGCTGAGCGATGAGGCCCACGCGGAGGCCGCGGCCTTCAAGGAAGCGACCGATCAAGGGCGCCCCAAAGGCGGGGTGATCGACGTAGGCGTCTCCGGAAACGAGGATCACGTCGAGCTCTTCCCAGCCACGAGCCTGCATCTCGGCGCGGCTGGTGGGCAGAAAGGCCGTGGGGTCATCGACGGGCTTAGGTGGGGGGGTGCGCGGGCGTTTCTTTGCGTGGCGAGCCATGGATTCGAGCATAGCAGAGGGTGGGGGAATCGCTCTCAGGATCGAGAAGTGACTGGATGCATGGCCGGTTGGTGCAAGCGCCGCCTACGAAGGTGCAGTTGCCTGAGCACCCCGTCCGGCATGCCCTCGAAAGAGGCTGTCTAGATCCGCTCTCCGCGCATGACTTGGCATTTTTGGAAGGAAGGGCGACACAGAAGCCATGAACGATTCATTCACCTCGTGTGTGTCGCGTTCCACGGGCTTTCGCAGGTCTGCAGCGATAATTTACCTCAGTCAGCATGATCCGGTGGCGTTTGTGAGCGTGTCGGACGCGGAGGTGCGGCCTTAGGGGGCAGGGCCAGGGCTACTTCAAGCTCTTGGCGATGTCGTTGAACTTGGCTGGCACGTTGCCTGTGAAGAAAGTCACGCGGCTGGCGCTCTCCTGGTGGGCTTCGCTGAGGGCGGTCTCAGCAGCGCGCCAGTTTTGAGTGCTGGTCTTATGGCTGCGCGAGGGTTGTTGCGAGAGGTTGTAGGCAGCCAACCGAACAGCGTCTTTAGCAGGTGCCTTCACGCTGATGTCCAACGTGCCGCGGAAGGTGGCGGTGGTCTTGAACTTCTTGGCAGCCTTGGTGCGACCATCGGCGCGGATTTTCGCTGAGAAGAGCACGCGGCCATCCGCGGCGGTCTTCACCGAGATTTTGATGTCTTTGGCTTTGACGCGCAGGTGAAGCTTTCCGACTTCGGCCCCAAGCTTGAGGTTAATGGCGTTGGCCACGGCCAAGCGTGCCTTGGCCACCGTCAGCGATTTCTGAGGTGCGTTCTTGGCGAGCTTGTTGTTTCCATGAGCCCAAAAGCGGCCCTTGGCGCCAAAGCTTGGGCCAGCGATGAGCAGGCCAGCGAGCAAGAGGGCGGTTGAAAGCAGTGTGGATTTACGCATGGTGTTTCTCCCTCTTGGACCGGCTCTTGGCAGGCCATCAGTGATATCCGTTGTGCCGACCCAGCACACTGCAGGCCCTGTGCCATGCGCGTGGTGGTTGAATTTCAGTAGGTTGAGGGGGCGGTGGGTGGCTCAGGGAGGGTCTCGGGTGGCTAGGAGAGGATCTTCAGTGGCTAGGGGCGCTTCCACGCTGCTGATGCCGCTGACGCCCTTGGGGTGCTTGGCCCACCCCGCTTCTTGCCGCAGAAGTGGTAGTGATAGATATCATCCACTCGGCGCAGGTCGTATTCTCTCGCCAGGTAGCTGGCGAGGGCAGCGTACTCTGGGTAGGGCATGCGTGTGCCGTCCAGGCGCTGACGCGAGAGCATCCACTCCAAGGGGCGACCAAAGCCTGTGCCAAGGGTCTGTGCAATGCGGTGGCCGAGGACACGACCAGTGTTGTGATGCAGGGTCAAGATCTCCGTCGCGCTACGATCAGACGAGAGGCGCTGCACCAAGAACACGAGGTTTCCGTCGGCTTGCTCTTTTTTCAGGCCCGCCACGAAGGCCTCATGGTCCAAGGGCGGTGGGGCGTAGCGTTCGATGGCGTCCGTGACAGCAAGGGTCATCTTCGCCAGGGAATCCCGGGCGGCTGCTGTGGCGGCGAGGCCATAGTGTTTCATAGATTTTCCGGTGGGGCCCTGTTGAGCGGTACCAAGGATGACGCGCTCCCAGAAAAGCTGGGCTTTCCCGCCCCGCTGATCGTAGAGGCGGTAACGCATCACGGCGTTGCCGTAGACGCCGAAGGCGGCGGTGGCGACAGTGGTAGACCTGCTGTTCTCGCCCACACTGGCCGTGATGGTCTTGGCTTGATATTGCGTGCCGTAGAGGTGCAGCAGATCAACGGTGAGCAGGAAGTCTGTCTTGGCGCGGCCAGAGGCGACGCGTTTGAAGAAACGCGAGCCCTGTAGATGCGCACGCGTCATCTTGTCTAGCTCGTAGCGCAGCGCTGGCGAGAGGGCGAGGTCGTTGGTGACCCAATTTCCACGCTTTTTCAAGTAGGCAAACGCGATCAGGATGACAAAGGCCGACACCCGCGGCTGATCTCCCGTGCGTTCGATCTGCGGGCGCATATCGGTGGGCGGGTAGACGGTGATGCTGACGCGTGGTTTTTGGGCCAGGGGCAGGCTTTGCACAGGGTGAATCAGCGTGCCAGGGACGAGCTTCGCACAAGACGTCAGCAACGAAAGGGTCGCCAGAAGCGCGCCGAGATGTTTGAAGGTCATCGACGGCCTCCTTTTTGTTCTGCCTCTAAGGTTTGGGTTGTGGTTGTGGGCGTGAGGCTGGCCAGCACGCGAACCAACGAGCCATCACGGATCAGCGCGTCGGCGAGGCCATGGCCCAGCCCCTGTAAGAGATCATGAGGGGCGGTGTGGGTCTTCTTCGAGAAGACGTCGATAGTCTTCGTCCAGATCCGTTTGCCGTGTGCATCTAGCAGGTCGAAGGCGATCTGTGCCCGCACGGCCTCATAGCCAGGCGCCTTCACGCGCTCGAGTTGTTGGTCATGGGCGAGCTTCACCAAGGTCCCGCGCAAGAGCAGCGCGTTCTGCTCTTTGGCAGGTTTCATCACCAAGGACGGGTTGCCGACGTCTCCATAGTCTTTGAAGACCTTCAGCCCATAGCCACGCAGCCGATGGGAGCAGCTTTCCCAGATGGGCAAGCTGATGTTGGGATGAAAGAAGGTGGCCTGCAAGGGTGAGATGCTGCTCACGGTGTGGTCGTAGAGGCCTCCCACGGGGTTTGTGACGGCGTTGGTCCAGCGCGGCATGACCACCATAATCTGCGGAGGTGTGGGGAGCTTTCCAGTCTTGGCAGGCGGCACGTAATAGACGGCCTTGCTGAAATCAACCTCGCTCGCCAAATAGAAGCGCCGGGGCGGCTTGGAGCTGAAGTAGCAGCCGCTGCAGATGAGCGAAGACAGCAGTAGAGTGAGCATGGTCTTCTGTGGGCTCATGCGCCACCTCGTCGCTCACCTGCTTCAGCGCTAGACCGCTTGCTGCGCCGTTTCCGTTGGCGCTTGTTGGTGCTGGCCTTGGGAGGTTTCGCCTTTGCGGCCTCTTTGGCGGCCTCTTTGGCTCGCAGAGATGCTTCGAGTTGCGGGTAGCCTTCACCTGGCTCAAGGCGTTCGCCATAGTTTCCAAGGTGTGGGTTGAAGAGGCTGCGTTTCCACGCAAATTGAGAGCGCCAAAACTGGGTGGGTGAAATGTTCTGTGAGCCATGCGTTTTGGCGATAGCAAAAGAGGCGCGGTAGTGGTGCCACCCTCCATAGGTCTCTCTGCTCGAGGAGACAAAGGTACGGATGGCGCCTTGCCGCTTGTAGGCCCAATTGCGCCCTTTGGGCGCAGGCGGGTTCCACGCCGTGCGACAGCCTGCGGCCAACATGGCGCAGAGCAACAGGGCTGCCGTGGGCAGCCAAACTTTGGTCATGATCGACATCCTTATTTTGAAGGCCCCATGTCCCCCACCCCAATGGGGGCGCACTCTAGCAGAAGCTGTGTCCAGGTGAAGGGGTTATTGGCTGGGGTGAACGGATGTTGGTGGGTCGCTTCGTGGTCGGTCGTTTCGTGGTGGGTCGCTCAGGGAAGGCAGTCGGCAGGATAGTCCGCGGGTACGATGTCCGAGGTCCCTGGCACGCAGAACTCGCTGTTCTGGATGAGAAACCCCGGCGGGCAACGTCGCGCGAAGGTGAGTGAACTTCCGAATTTGTCGAGGGTTATATGGGTCGTCACGTCGCACACCCCTCCGCCTTGATTCAAAGATGCTTCTGGGTGGGTGTTGAAATCTGTGTAGGTGTCCCAGACATCGCAGGGGCCATTGACGATACAGGGCCCCGTTGCATTTGAAAAGAAGTGGACGAAGCTCCGATAGCTCTCATCGTATCCATACGCGCAGGTGCAGTAGCCACCCGCACATTCAAGAAGGTATTTGCCGTTGATGGTGGCGTTGGCGTGAGAATGCATGTAGCAGAAGTCATCGTATGGGGATGAGTTGCTGAACGAATAGGAGGCGATGTCTGCGACCGCGTCGGAGCAGACAGTGTCAAGGACGCAGCCAAGAAAGGTCGTTCGATCTTCGAGGTCGACCCAGGCGGCCAAGATCGGGCGAGGCGCGAGCGTGATGATGCCAACGTTGGTAACCCCGACGACCGGGTTTGTTGGTGTGCTCTCACCCGAGTCGTCACCAAGTGACGCGGTCACGACGACTGGATCGCAAGAGATCCAACGCTCTGGCAGCTTGAAGGTGCCATCCGTTGCCACTGTCGCAGTTGCGCCCAGATGGTCGACTGTGGCTCCCTCGCTGGCTGCTGGTGGAATGTCATCGTTGAAAACCAATCCCTGCACAAGGGTCTTGATTTCCTGGACCGTTAATTCGCCCAGGTTGCCACCGATCTCAGGATCGATAGTGACGGCAGTTGACGAGTAGAGTGTTCCGTTAATGGTGGCCTCGAACCAAAACGAGGTGCAGGCAGCGGGAGCTGCTTCAAGGGATGCGCTACCGTCGGCGTCTGTGGTTCGTGTCCAGCTTCGACCGCAGTTGGACTTGATGGTGATGGGCTGCCCTCCGAGCCCCTGACTGGAATCGCAGGCCGCCAGTCGCGCGGTTAGAGCTTTGCAGGACTCGAGGTCAAAATCTTCGAGAAGGTCTGCCAGCTTGCTCCCCGCAAGATTGGTCAACATCTCTCCGGGTTCGAAGGCCCCTTTGACGAGGCCACTCATCACCGCTTCGTCCAAGAGGCCGCCGATGAGAGAGGGCATATCTGAGCCACTGAACATGGAGAGCAGGGCAAGGCCTGCCATGTGGTAGTGCGCTCCGTTGGTGTCAGTGATGGAAGGGTGGATGGACTCCATGCTCTCCAAGCGTGGGCCGATCCCCCCATCTTGCCCGATATTGTGCATGGTCAAGAGCGAGTTGAACACGTTGTTGTTGTTCAAGCCCATGCTCATCTGAAACTCTGCTGCAAATGACACTGGGCTTGGATGGCTTTGAATGGCCTGCGTAAGTGACGCTTCTTGACCATTGGTGATGTAAGGAATGGGAAGCCCCTCGTTCACCTCAAGGGGGGTGAAGAGAGAGGTCATCGTAGAGAGCTGTCCCATCAACTCATTCCATGCAATGTCCTTGGGCACAGAGAAGTCGGGCTCGCCCTTGATGGCACAGAGCATTTGCTTGGCGAGGTCATTGGCGATGGTATCGACATCGTCAAAGTCCACATCTGGGCCCTCTCGGTCGATGATGTTCACGAGTTTGAGCGCGCTTGCTTCAATCAAGCCGTTTACCACAGCGCCGCCCAGTTTCTGCAGCATTCCGGCGAATCCCGTCTTCACCTGATAGGAGCTAAAGTGCTCCACGGGGGAGGTGATGGTTTGAGCTGCGGAAGAAATCTTGGCTTCGCCGAGGATACGGCCGGAGGGCTCCAAGGTAGACCACTGCCCAATGCGCAGCGCGGGCCAAAGTTCGAACCCCTCTTCTGTTTCGGGAGCGTAGGGCAAGGTGAGCTGAGCAGGCTGGAGGAAGTGTAAGCCAGCTGGCTCAAATGCGTAGGTCAGCTTGCTTGCTCCCAGACCAGACTTTCGCAGCCACTCTAAGAGATAGAGAGAGTCGCTCAGTTGAAGACGCTCCCAGTCCGCTAAGACTTCGGAGAGGGTGCGATAGCTGTCGTCCAGGAGCCAGCCGTCCCCAGGCTCGACCCCAGTCGCAGTGCGAGCGGGTGGTGTCCACGGCTCTGCCTGAAGGTCTTGGTCGTGCAGAACCTCAACGGTGATCGTGGTGTCCTCGCTGAGTGCGCCAGGTGGGATGGTGAGGGAGAAGCCCGCCAATGGACCGTTGACAATGTCCAAGCTTCCGCCGCTTTGCGCTAGGATGAGCCCGCTGATTTGGCAGGGCCTGTCTACCAAGCCATCACAGTCGCGGTCACAAGTGATGTTTCCATCGCAAGCATTGTCGACCCCACACGAGCTTAGAATGAGGCCAAAACCAACCATAGCAAGGACGCGAAACGTAGAATTGACTCTGTCCA
>JAFCZD010000984.1 GCA_019314525.1 Deltaproteobacteria bacterium | reverse complement strand
TGTTTTCCGCCGGAGCCTGCGGTGAGGCTGGAACTCTGATGGGCCCATCCGAAGAGAACGATGACCATGAAGTTCGTCTGAGCGATGCGGGTGAGAGCCCTGATGTTGTGACCGACACCAAGCGTGTCATTCCCGACATGGGCGTGGCATCCGCCGACGTGGTGGTCTCGGCAGACATCACCGTGCCCGCAGACATCACCGTGCCCGCGGACATCACCGTGCCTGCGGACATCACCATTCCCGCGGACATCACCGTGGCCGTGGACAGCACGCCGACGCCAACGGAAGGGGAGATCGTCTTCGAGGATGGTTTTGAGAGCGGTGACATCAGCGCCTGGCGTTGCTCGGGGAACTGCCCAACGGCTGTCACCTCGCCCGTCTTCGAGGGCAAGTACGCGGGCCGGTTCTTCCTGACACCGGACATGCCCATCGTCTATCGCACAGAGGCGGTGGTGAACGGCGGCATGGAGTTCGTCTTCGGCAAAGACTACCGGATCGAGATGCGCTACCGCTACGAAGACTGGGAGAAGGACTC
Source organism: Deltaproteobacteria bacterium (assembly GCA_019314525.1). Taxonomy (GTDB): domain Bacteria; phylum Myxococcota_A; class Polyangia; genus JAFCZD01. The sequence continues at coordinate 1,519 of JAFCZD010000984.1, read as the reverse complement.
GCTCGCAGAGAGCGCGCCCATGCAGGTTCACACCCATCCAGGCAGTTGGGATGCAGAGTGCGGTCTTGGCTCTGCCTACTCCACGGCTCCCTTCTTTATGCTCTCGGTTGACGACAAGGTCAGGTTCGTGACCTACGGGGGAAAAATCCTCTGGGAGGGGGCTGTGGAGAAGAAGCGTTGGCTCACCCTCGTCGTCTACTTCCGCCCCTCCATGGGCAGCGACGGCTATGTCGAGCCCTGGATTGAGGGCGTGAAGCTCGGCCGCGTCGAGGGGCTCAACTCTCCAAAGGTCGACAAATGTGGGCTCGCCATGCGCGACCCCTACTTCAAGATGGGCGTCTACAAATGGGATTGGAAGCGCAAAGTCGCCGAAGCCACCCGCCGTGAGTTGTTCATCGACAGCGTCAAGATCTCGTCGATCGCTGCGCCTTAGAGCTTCGCGGCGTGAATGCGCCGACTCTAGCACCTTGGAAACCGGCAACCGGGCGCGTACCCTCTTTGCCCATGAGCATTGAAGAGCACCTCGAGCACATTCGTGCAGACATTAACGACCCGGCGCCTTACCTCGTGTTTGCCGACTGGCTACAAGAGCAGGGCCATGCCTGGGGCCAGCTGATCACCCTGCAGCACGAACTGGAGCAGCGCCCAGGCGATGGCGCCATCGCGGCGGCGGTGGAGGCTCTGCTCAAGAAACACAAATGGGCCCCGAAGCACAAGCCCAGCATGCTGCGCCTCGAGTGGCGCTGGGGCTTCATCCACGCTGTGCGCGTCTTTGACGAGTACTCTTACAAAGACAGCGTAGAGCTCTTGGCGTCCGTGCTCGAATTGCCCATGGCGGCGCTGCTCAGCAGTTGCGTGGTTTTTCGCGATCCGCGTTACCACAGCGCCGCTGAGCTGGATGCCGCGGTGAAACGGCTCTCCAGCCCGACGACCATTGAGCTGGTGGCACCCTTGCACCTTGGGCTCGAGGAGGACTTGCCGAAGGGCGCCACCGCCGACGAGGCTACGCGCGCTCTCGCTGACGAAGACGTGCGCTGGGTTTCTGTGCACGGAGCGGTGCCGACGGATATTGGGCGCTTCGAAAAGATGGTCTTGCTGAACTGTGGGGGCGCTGAGACGCTGCCCAAGGCGGTAGGCGACTTGCCCCTGGATCGCCTCGATATCGATTATTGTGGCAGGCTGCGCTCGATCCCCGACACCGTCTGGGGCATCGAATCATTGGGTCATATCTCCATGTATGACTGCCATGGCCTTGGGCTGAACATGGCCCAGGTTAACAACTTGCTCTTTGGCTTTGTGCAGGCCAAGACCCCACGCGAGCAACGCATCTTCGAGGCTGCGATCTTTCGCGGACGGACGCCCAAGTGCACCGTAGAGCAGTTGCTCTTCGCGCTGGACAACAACGTCAAGTCGGTGCGGGTGGGCGCGCTGGCGATGCTTGAAAAGAAGCTCAAAGAGCCGCTGGCTGAACACCCCGTGGGCACAGGGAGCGTGATCACCCTGCTCGGTGGCTTGAACA
>JAFCZD010000320.1 GCA_019314525.1 Deltaproteobacteria bacterium | reverse complement strand
GCGCGAGAGGCCATCGCGGAGGCCTTCGCACCACGTTTCTCAGCCGAGGGCCTTCTGCTCACTGCCAGCAGCAGTGAGGCCTATGCGTTGCTCTTCAAGCTGCTCTGCGATTGCGGTGATCGTGTGCTTCTGCCGAGACCGAGCTATCCGCTGCTCGAACACCTCGCGCGGCTCGAAGGCTTGGAGGTTGTCTTCTACCAGCTGCGTTATGCGGGTGGGTGGGAGATCGATTTTGACGAGGTGGCGACGATGTCATCGGGGGCCAAGGCCTTGGTCTTGGTCAACCCCAACAACCCCACGGGGAGTGTGCTTGGGGCATCCGAACTGAGGCAGTTGGGCCGGCTTTGCGGTGAGCGGGGCCTCGCGTTGATCAGTGATGAGGTCTTCTTCGAGTATCTTTCCCGTCCAGAGCTGGGTGTCAGCGCATCAGGGCTCGAGAGTTGTCTCACGTTCACCCTTGGCGGCTTGTCCAAGGCGTGCGCGCTGCCCCAGTTCAAGCTCTCGTGGGTGGACGTCTCCGGCCCAAGAGAGGAGCAGGATCGTGCGCTCGCAGGTTTGGAGCTCATCGCAGATACCTACTTGTCTGTGAGCACCCCTACGCTGCTGGCGGCGCCTGCGCTGCTGGATATCGGCGGTCGCCGCCGTGAGAAGGTTTGGGACCGGCTGACTATGGCGCGCGCTGCAGTGGAGGAGGTGGTGAGGTGCCATCCCAGCGTGACGCTCCTCCCTGCCCATGGTGGATGGAGCGCGTTGGTTCGCGTCCCTGCGCTGGAGGACGAGGAGAGTCTTGTGTTGCGCATCCTGGAGGATGAGCACGTGTTGGTGCATCCAGGGTATTTCTTCGACATGGACGCAGGAAGTCACCTTGTCTGCAGCTTACTCACAGAGCCTGAGGTGCTGAAGGTGGGCTTGAACGCGGCGCTTGGACAGCTCGAGGTTGGACGCTAGGGAGTCTTAGAGGTCTGATTGACCTGCGTTGTTGGCGCCCCAGCTGGACGCGACGCTTTCCGCCCAGTCGTCTTTGGTGTTGGTGTCGGTGTCACCACTGCGCTGAAACGATGGGTCCGCGATCTCGGTGCCTGTGGCGTCCACATCTTTGGCGGCGTCTTCAGAATAGGTGGTGGCGTCATAGCTGGTTCGTGCAGCAGCCCCCACGGGGGTCCATTGGTTGGCTGCGGCAACGACATCGGCCGCGTCGAGAGTGGAGGTGGCGGCGGTGCTAGCTGCGTCGGAGTAGAGCAGGGCGTCCACGATTTGGTCAGCAACGTCGACGATGGTGATCACACCTGTGGTGCCACCAAGGGCCCTGGTGCTGAAGAGGTCAAAGGCTGTATCGTAGTTGAAACTATAGGTCGACGTTGGTTGCTCGTCTTTGGCCGCACTCTCATCAGCGGGGAGTGTGGCATAACATTTCGTGTCGTTGGCGTCGAAATGGACCACGATATAATCGTTCTTGGCCACCACCATGTCAGGGAAGGTGAGCGCAACCGTCCCACGGTAGAGGAGCGTATACCCGTTGAGGGATCCGCCCTTGATGACGCGCAGTTCAGCAACGTCACAGCCATTTGTGACATTCACGTTGAGCTCGTTGATTAGCAGCTTGGCGCCGGCTTCGAAGCCCGCGAAGGTGGCGGTGTTGGCGGCGGCGTCTAGCGCTGTGCTGAGGACGTCGGTGACGGTGGTCGCCACTGTGACCGTATAGGTGGTTCCCTGAACCTGCGCGCTGGTGGTCAACTCTACGTCAGTCCCACTGACGGTCGCCGCTGAGGCGGTGAGGCTGTTGTCGAAGGTGAACTGGTCACCATTGGTGTTCACCGAGGCTGGTGCAATCTCGCGGTCAAAGGTGACGCGGACGGTGGTGGTGGAGAGCGCGGTCGCGGAGATGACCTTTGGCGCTGGACACGTCTTAACCTCGATATCAGCTTCGACCCCAGCTGAGGGCTGTGCTTGGGTGTTGTAGCGCCAAAGGGGCGTGCCTTTGAGCGAGAAGGTGCACCCGTTGCCGATGCCCAGGGTTTGCTGCAACCCGTGAGGGAGACGGAGCTTGATATCTGTCTCGCCTGTGAGCGCGGTGGTGTCCATAGCGGCTGACACGAAGCCATTACCCGCTGCATCAAAATCTCCGGTGATCGTGCCGTCGAGGGCGATCAATTCGGCGTCGTAGCTATCAAGAGCGGTGATCAAATCGGCGGTGTCGGTGACCTCTTGGACGAGACCCGTCAGCGAGTTGTTGCTGCTCGTCACCGCGAGATCGGATATGGCGGTTGCTTCTCGACGCCCCTGCGCGGCGGCCATCTCGGTGATCGTGAGGGTCACGAGGTCACCAGCTGCTGGAACAGGGGTGAGGGTCGTGGCGTCTACGGCGATGAAGAGAGCAGGCCCAGCTTGCTCGTATTGGATGAAGAAGCCAGCTGGGTCGTCACCACGCGCGGCCTTCACGTAAGTGACATAGACACCTTCGATAAGAATGCTCACGGTGCCGTCAGCGGTGCGGGCTTCGAGGATCTTGGCCGAGGGGCCTGCCGTGGCCTGGTCGGGTTGAGGGGTAGTTGTGTCGCTCGTGGTGTCGCTCCCCAGGGTGTCGTTGTTGATCGCGTCAGTTTGCGCTGCATCGACATCTGTGGTGTCACTCTCTGTTCCATCGACTGTGGTATCCGCCATTTCTCCATCGAGCGATATCCCGTCGCTGATCACGGTGATGTCAACACCGCTGTCTACTTGGCTTGGTCCATCATCATCACCACAGGCCGCCGTTAGGCAGAGCGTAGCGATGGCTACCATCGTGACTAGTCTTTGTCCGAACATAGGTGCCTCCCTGTTTAGAATCGGCGCATCTTAGCTGTGCTTGGCCATCGGTGAAAGGGGCAAATGAGAGATGGGTGTGAGTATGACTGCAGTGTAGAACGGGCAGCCTGTGGGTTGTTGCTTCGTTGAAAAAAGTATTGTAAATACAAGAAGCGGAAAAGGAGAGCCGAAATAGTAGCGTCTCGCGCTGCTATGAGAAGTGCTAGCCAACTATTCAGAATCTCGTCCGGCCAGCGACACATTGGCCGACGGCGCGCAACAGGGTCCTGTAGGTATTGAAGGCCGCGCCGTCTATCACCTTTTTCTCTCCTGCAACTGTTGGGTAGGTCGGAAACGCTGGCGTTACGCTGGGCCGATACTCGGCGTTCGTCATGAAAAATCAGAAGAAGCGCATCGTTGATGCGAATGAGGGTGGTCTGCAGGAGAAGGGGCTGCCAAAGAGCCGGGTGAGAGTCCGGAAAGGAAATGGAGCGAGAGATTATGAGCAAGAAACTTTTCGTCGGTGGCCTGAGTTGGGGAACGACCGAGGACGGTCTGCGGGATGCATTTTCCCGTTTCGGCAGCATTGACGATGCCGTTGTGGTCAAAGACCGCGACACAGGCCGCAGCCGTGGCTTTGGCTTCGTGACCTTCTCCGCAGATGACGCTGCCCAGTCGGCGATGGATGAGATGAATGGCGCCAGCCTTGACGGACGTTCGTTGCGCGTGGACTTCGCTACCGAGCGCAGTCGTGGCGGCGGCGGCGGCGGCGGCGGCGGCGGCGGCGCCGGCGGGCGTGGCGGCAATCGCTGGTAGTCTCTTGTAATTACAGTTTATTCCGCAGTTGCCGGGTCCTTAGGGGCCCGGCTTTTTTTGTTCTTTACCTCACGGCTGGAGGGAGTATATAGGGCGGTTCTTAAAATCGAGTCCAGGAGGCTTCAGATGACGCGCTTATTGATGATGTTGGTTTGTTCGATGGCTTTTTCGGTGGGGTGCTCGTCCGATGATTCGTCGAGCCCTACAGCAACGACTGACAGTGGAGCTGATCGGACAGTCATCGCCGATCAGATGGTGGGACATGAGGATGCGAGTTTGCCCCCCGCCGATAGTGGCACTGTGAGCTATGATGTGACGGTCACCCCGGCAGATAGCGGGCCTACGGGTGATGTCACTGTATCTGCGGATCAGAGCCTTGTCGTGGACGTGGGTATTCAGTTTGATGGTTCTGTGGCCGTGACAGACCTGGCGATGGGCACGTTGAACTGTTGGGAACTCTACCAATGCGCTCAGGTCAACGATTGTCAGACGCTTGCATGCATTGAGGATTGCAAGGTCCAGGGTTGCCTACCTTCGCAGCCGAAGGCTATGGACCTACGCGTTTGTGCCCTCGCCAACTGCTCGGTGGAATGCCAGACCTACGGAACTGACTGCCAAGAGTGCATCATCGCCAAGTGTGACACCCTCTACACTGCTTGTGTGGCCGATCAATGCTGATTGGGAATCCCAACTCAGAGTAGCATTCGCCGGGAATCCCAACTCAGAGTAAGATTCGCTGGCCAAAAAACAGCGATGGGTTCGCTATTCGGCCATCCAGACCGTGGAGCTAACTTCCCGGAGGGCACCTATGCTCTTCGCCGCGGGCTCGATATCCCCTGCGCCGCAAACTGACGCCCACCCTCCCCAAAAAATTACTTCGAGTCAGTGCTCCTCATAGCCTTTGTTGGTCTTCTGGCGGATCAGTTTGTCTGCGTCGGTCTGGGCGGCGGTGTCGGTGCCAAAGCTCTTGGTCTTGCTTTGTCCGTTGGCGCCGATGCGGCCGTAGCGCACGGTGTGCTGGCTGGCGGCGAGGGTGATTTCCCAGAACTTATGGGAGGAGCCATCGCTCAGTTTGAAGTAGCGGGTGCCGGTCATGGTTGCGGCTGTAGCCTTCTTGGAGACAGTCTTCTTCGTTGCCTTCTTCTTGGAGGCGGCCTTCGTGTCTGTGGTAGGCACAACAGGCGAGCTGGTGAGCGCCTCGTCGATGGCTTCAGCTTTGACTTTTCCCACCGTCATCAAGTAGTGCCGCAGCACGTCCGCCTCTGAAAAGCGTAGAGCGACTCGAGTACGCCCGTTTTCACGGTTGCCTTCCATGGTGGCGATGGTGAAGAAGAGCCGCTTGAAGGCCGTGGTGGGGCCTCGACCATAGCCTCTCGACTTGATCTTCGGTGTGGTGAATAGGTACTCATTCTGCTCAGCCTTTTCGAGCAGCTTCGCCGCTATCAACTTCTTGAAGTGCGGCAGCAGCTTCTTGCTCTCGATCCCGCTCCAGTTTCCAAGCCTCTCCCGGTCAAACATGGGCTGGAGCAGGAGCGCGGCGAGCACCTTGGCGGTGTCTTCCCTAAAGCCCCAGGTACGTGCCATCAAGGCCAGGAGGCCTGGGTGGGCAGCAGGCCCTACGGTCGTCTCCGAGGGCTCTAACTTGCGCAACTTAGCTACCTCGCGCCGCATGGAGTCGATCTCCTCTGGCAGCATCCACTCGTCCAGCGTAGCCCAGGGGTTATCTTTGGTGCCGCCCCATGCTCGCTTGGGCTCACCCTCATGAGACTCTTCCCAAAAAGCGACGGTGTTCAGCTTGTCAAGGGCGCTGACCACCGCGTTCAAAGGCCCGCCCATGAAGGGTTCATCCTGCATCACCATGGAGTCGCCCTGTTCAACGCCGAAGGTCGCCTTCAACGTCACATCACCCCATTTTCGAATGCCACGGATCTCCAGATCGTAGATGCTATCGGAGGGCCCCGTGGACCACTCGAAGGCGCCCAGCTTCCAGCTCTTCTCCAAGGCAGCTAACTTCTTGCGCATGCCATCGTTGACGTGGTTGTTCACCACACAATCTTCACTAACGGACTCTTTGACCTTGAAGTAGCCGTCGTTTCGCTCTTTGGCACTGACGGTGAGCCATACGGATGGGGCTTCCACGAGGTCAAGCATCTGCTCCACGAGGTTCAGTACACGTTCACGAAGAATGGGCGCCAGCCCCACCTCGCGAGCCATCTGCATGTGGCAGCCGATGAGGTTACGCAGATAGGGTTGGTTGGGGTGCGTTTGCCCCCCCGGGATGTCGTCGCGCGCCAGAAACTCGCCGTAGCTTTCGACGTGGCCTTCCTTCATCGCCTTGGCAAAGGGGTATTTCTTGACGGAGTAATTCTCAGACAAATACACCTTCTTCAGCCGGTCCAGCTCGCTGCGCGCCAGCTTCACATCTTTGACCACCACCCGCTCGGGGAAGCTTTCTTGCACCGTGTCTAGTGCCTTGTAGAGCACCTCCGCGGCTTCTCGCACGTCATCCACCATAGCCAGCAGGGGGGCGAATACCTGATCGCTCAAGCCTGTCGCCTTCTTGCCCTGGGCTGCGATCTGCGCCTTGATGTGCTTCTGTAGAGCTGCGTTCTTCACCCCCTGCGTCAACGTCAGCGCTGCACCTTTACGTGCCGATAGAGCCTTATGGTGAGGTATCAACTGTTGGCGCAAGCACGCTGCAGGGTCTCGCTGCAGGGTGAGGGTCTTGCCTGCGAAGTCGAGCAAATACACCTCATCAAATCCGTCTCCATCAAGGTCCCGAACAGACCACTCCACTTGGTATTTGTCTTGGCCGTTTTCAAACGCCACCCAGCCGCGAGGCTCTCGCCGATGGGTCACCAGCTTCCCGCGAAATTTCTCTGTGGCGGTGAGCATCTCTCCGGGGATGCCCCGCAGGTTGGTGGGTTTCCAATGGGAGTAGTGGGTCTCTTTGCACTGCCCGCAGAGGTGTCCGTTGGGATGCTGGGCCATGGTCTCCAGCACCACACCGTTCTTATCAATGAGCTCAGCCTCTTTGTCTTTGAAGACCAAGAGCGCCAACCCATCGTCCCGTTCAAGCCCGCCTTCGACCTTCTGTTCGAGCCGAGTGGGTGTCTTTGG
>JAFCZD010000983.1 GCA_019314525.1 Deltaproteobacteria bacterium | reverse complement strand
ATGGACACTGGATGCGGCACTCTTTGCGAAATTAGCTCAACGCATGGGGAATAGCTTTATGCATCAAAAATTGAGGGCCCGGGGTTGCCTCCCGAGCCCTCGATGCCACCGCCAGGATGCGACGATAGGCAAGCAATAACGCTGTCGCTCATATCGCCGTATCCCGTCGCGGTGGCCAACAACTTGGCAACGTTGGCTGGAGGGGGCGGGGATGTGTCAGCAACAAGAACGGCACGGCTGCATGGAGAGGTGCGCGTGGCGTGGATGCAAGCGGCTGTTCGTGATCTGCGAGCTCTGCGAGGCAGCCCAGAAGTACTGCAGCAATGACTGCAAGCAGGCTGCGCGTAAGGAACAGGTTCGTCGGGCTCGACGCAAGTACGCCAGCTCGGACAGGGGCAAGCGGAAGGCTTCCAAGCGAAAGGTTCGGTATCGAGCTCGACTCAAAAAAGCGCTTCAGGCCAAGTTCCTGCAGAAAATAGGGACGGATCATGCATCGACGCAAAGTTCGGCCGGGGTCAACGATGCCCTCGACGAGGTGCGAGCTGCGGATGGCTCGCCCGTCGGGGCCAAGGAGGGCCCTTGTCATGACGTCGACTCGCAACACACGAGGGTACATCGAGAGACCAGGGGTATGGTCGGCTTGTTGGGAGCGGATATTGAGCGAGCTCCGTCGCTCAGCCAATGCCGATTCTGCGGAGCTCAAGTCCACTTGTTCGTGGACCGCAACAGACTCCGAGCACGTGTCTGGCGTCGACGGCGACCCAGTGGGACAAGACCGAAGCGGCGACCACGACTGCCAGTCGGCCCCGACTGAGCCGACCATGGCGACCGGGATCTTGGGGATGAAGCCATGAAGCTTTCCTTCAAGATTCGGATATTGGAGATGGCGACTGCTGGGCTTCCAATGTTGTTCATCGCAGCGCACGTCGGTTGTTCGCGTCGCACGGTCACGCGCATCGTACGGCGCGCGCAAGCGTCTTGGTCCGACGATAAGCAAGGCTGCGACGTTGAGCAGGACCGCGCACAAGGAAGGTCACCGCGAGGAGGTGCCCAATGATCTCGGCTGAAAAGGAAGCTGACATCGTGCGCCTGGCAGGAGCGGAAAAGTGGCCGGTGGGCACGATCGCGCATCAACTCGGCGTGCATCACGGCGTCGTTCGGCGCGTGCTTGGGCAATTGGGCATGCCCGAGGGTCAAACGCAGCGTCCGAGCATCGCGGACCCATACGTGCCTTTCATCAAGGCAACGCTCAAGGAATATCCCAAACTGCACGCCAGCCGCATCTACCAGATGGTCAAGGAAAGGGGATATCCTGGGGCCCCCGACCACTTCCGCGTCATCGTCGCCCGTTACCGCCCTTCGCCACCAGCGGAAGCCTACATGCGTCTTCGAACACTGCCAGGAGAGCAATCCCAAGTGGACTGGGGAAGCTTCGGAAAGGTGGAGTTTGATGGCGGCATTCGCAAGCTGTACGTCTTCACAATGGTGCTGTCGTTCTCGCGAAAACTCTTTGCGCGCTTCTACCTGAGCTCGGCAATGGCGTCGTTCCTTCGCGGCCATGTTGATGCATGCGCGTATTTTGGCGGGGTGGCGAGGACCCATTTGTACGACAATCTTAAGAGCGCAGTCCTCGAGCGCGTGGACGATGCAATCCGCTTCCATCCAACCCACCTTCAGCTGGCCTCCCACTACCGCTTCGAGCCCAAGCCCTGTAACGTGGCCCGGGGAAACGAAAAGGGCCGGGTCGAAAGGGCGATCAGGTACCTACGAACGAGCTTCTTCGCCGCTCGACCCTTCCGTGATGTCGACGACCTCAACCAGCAACTCGAACGCTGGCTCGTGGACATCAGCGATCAGCGCAAGTGTCCCGAAGATAGGCAACGCAGCGTCGCCGATGTCTTCGCCGAGGAACGCCCCCGGCTGCTTGCTCTGCCTGACAATCCCTTCCCAACCGACGAAAACATCCAGGTGTGTGTCGGCAAGACCCCCTACATCCGATTCGACCGCAACGACTACAGTGTCCCTCATACCTACGTTCGAAAGACGCTACTGGCTT
>JAFCZD010000982.1 GCA_019314525.1 Deltaproteobacteria bacterium | reverse complement strand
GCAAGGACGCGCGAGGCTGGTGGTGCGAGGGGGGGGCGACGCTTGACCAGTGTGTCTTGCGTCTCCGAGCGGAGCTGATCGAAGCGTTGGAGAAGGTCAATCGCCGCATCCTGCGCAGTCGAGGCGGGACCACCGCGCTCGTGGCCATTGTGGTCAATGATCGGCTGCAAATGCTCAACGTGGGCGACTCCCAGGCGCTGCTCGTGGGGCAGCAGGGGAAGGTGAAGTACATGACCACGGCCCAGTCCCCCATCGGTTACGCGGTGGAGGCCGGTGTGCTCGAATACGACGACGCACTCTTGCACCCTGCCCGGCATGTCATCTCCAACGCCGTGGGGACCCAGAGTATGAGCATCGAGATTGGTCCCTGGCTCCGTGTCACCCGTCGCGACACCTTGTTGATGGGGAGCGATGGGCTCTTCGATAACCTCTACGGCATGGAGCTTGTGGATCTCAGCCGCCGAGGGTCTCTGCAGCAGGCCGCTGGGCGACTGCGCGTGCTCGCTGGTGAACGCATGGATGGCGCTAAGAACGCCCAACAACCCTCCAAGCCCGATGACCTGACCTTCCTGCTCTTCCGCCGGGGAGCCTCTGCGCGGGGCAAGTCGTCGGTTAAGGCGTCAGCTGAGAAGGCATAGAACGTCTACGACTTGGATCGATAGACGTACCATCGGTGATGCACGCTACTTGGGCAGCCATTCCAAAAGCCGCTTGGAAATGCCTATACTCTTTCCATGTTCGAAGACGTCAAGATCCCATCCAAAGAGGCTCGTTACTTCATACGCCGTCGCGCCCAGGGGGACCTGTTTTGGGAGAGCGAATTGCTCGAAGACAGCGTTGGAATCCGCAGCGGAAAGCATGGGGAGCTGGGGCGCTCAAAGGTCACCTCCTTCGACTCTTTGGGCGCTGCTCGCAAAAAAACCGACCAAGACATCGCGAAGAAGGTCAAAGCTGGCTTCGAGGAGTTGACGGACGACGCCATCTGGATGCGCGGTTTGGGCAAAAAGCCGCTTCTCCTTCGTCTCCCAGTGGATACCAAGGCGCTGCACTACAACGCGCGGTTTCCACCTCAACGCAGGTTGGACCTAACACACATTGCACACCTGCCCGAGCTGACCGAGGTTGACATCAGCGAGCTCAAGCTCGAGGAACTCGACCTGAGGCCCCTGGCTGGCTGTGCCAACCTCACAAAGATCACGTTGGATGTGGGTGTCAAGACGCTCGAGCTGGAACACTTTTCCCAGTGTCCCCAACTCCTAGAATTGTCACTCGAGACGGGTTTGAGGGATTTGGACCCCGCGAGGTTGGCAGGGTGTACAAAACTCGAGAGCCTCAAACTGTATCGGTTGAAGGGGCGCACCATCGCATTGGATGCGTTTGCAGGCTTTTCGGTCTTGCACACTCTCGGCTTGATGCGCTGCGCCTGCACGAAGCTCGATCTTGCACCCCTGGCAGCGTGCGAGGGGTTGAGCTGCCTTCATCTCCAATACAACACCAAACTTCGTCGCCTCGATCTCACACCGCTACACGGACATGAAAACCTGAAGCTTGTGACAGTAGACGAAGCATGCGAGCTCGTTGGAGAGTCCGAATTCAACGCCGAGGTTCGACGTTTTTCTCCTTTTGGTGGAGGTTAGAGCTAGGCCCGCTCAACCCACGTCGGCAGCACGATCTTTCCCAAGATGCGCGGGCCACGTGCACCCGTCGCCGTGGGAATATTCCCAGGGTGACAAAAGAGCGTCTCGTTGGCGAGGACGGCGAAGCCCAGGGCCTCTTTGGCGTCGGGATCGATGCCCGTGACGGCTAGTGACGCCACAGGCATGGGGGAGAGGGCTTCGGCCAGGCCCTCCATCAAGAGCGGGTTGTGCACCCCTCCGCCCGAGACGTAGACGCGGGCCACAGGATAATCGGGCAGCATGAAGCGCTGCAGAGCCACGGCGATGCTCTGCACCGTGAGCGCCGCGAGTGTCGCGGCCACCGTGAGCGCCGCGAGTGTCGCGGCCAGGTCGGCCAAGCGGTCACCGTATTGATCGAGCAGCGGGTAGACGAAGTCTCGGCCGAACATCTCACGGCCCGTGGATTTGGGTGGCTTCCGCGCGAAGTAGGGATGGTCCATCAAGCGCGCCAAGAGCGCCTGGTCCACTTCTCCGGATCGCGCTAGCACACCGTCGCGGTCGAAGCTCTCATGGCCGTTGCTTGCGGCGCGGGCCACCGCGTCCATGGCCATATTCGCCGGACCGGTGTCGAAGGCCATCAGCTCACCACCGGCTGGTGGCAGCACCGTGAGGTTGGCGATGCCGCCCAGGTTGAGCAGCACACGGGTTTCGTGCTCATGGCGAAAGAGTAGGGTGTCTACCAGCGGGATGAGGGGCGCGCCGTGGCCGCCAGCGGCGACATCAGCGACACGGAAATCGCAGATCACGGGCAGCCCCGTAACCTCGGCGATCACCGCGCCTTCGCCGATTTGCAGCGTGGAAGGGGCG
>JAFCZD010000319.1 GCA_019314525.1 Deltaproteobacteria bacterium | reverse complement strand
TGGGCGGACAGGCTGCGAGCAGGCTCAGTGCCGCGGCCATGGAAAGCGTCAGAAGGGGGCTGTTCATGGGGGAAGGGTTGCCGTGGCGGAGGGCTGCCGTCAAGGCACATGCTTCTGCCAGTTGCCACCATAAGTCACCACCGCATGGTGACCTCGTAGGACTCTTCAGGTATCCTCCCGCCAAAATGTGCTACATGGGTCTGGCCTGCAGTCGAGGTGACGCAGGTTGGCAGCGAGGAGGAGCGATGGTTGCGAGCTTGATCGATGATCCGCGTGTGGTAGGCGACGCCAAGGCTGTTGAGGGGGTGGTACAAAGCGAGAGCCGCAATCCTCACATGCTGCTTGGCGCTCATCCTCTGACCATCGAGGGTCGAGCGGGGCTCGTTGTGCGCACCTTCTCCCCCACCACCGAGAAGGCCTTCGTCTGTTATGGCAAGAAGCGCCGGCAGATGCTCCGTGTGCATCCAGAGGGGATTTTCGCGGCGTTCATCGAGGGGGAGACGTTCCCCTTTTCCTATCAACTCGAGTTGGTGCAGCCTGATGAGCGTGTGGTCAAGCGCAGCTGCCCCTACGCTTTCGCGCCAACCCTCGGTGAGCTGGATTTGCATCTCTCCGGGGAGGGCTCTCATACGCGACTCTACGAGAAGCTGGGCGCTCATCCGTGCACCATCGAGGGTGTGGAGGGCACCTCCTTCGCTGTCTGGGCGCCTAACGCGGCGCGCGTCAGCGTTGTGGGAAACTTCAATGACTGGGATGGACGAACCCATCAGATGCGTGTGATGGGCAACTCGGGGATCTGGGAGATTTTCATTCCAGGGATCCTGGTGGGTGGAATCTACAAATTCGAGCTCAAGCTCAAAGATGGCACGTTGCGTCTCAAGACGGATCCTGTGGCCTTCGAGATGGAGCTGCGCCCCAAAAGCGCTTCGGTTGTCCGCGGGCTTGGCGATTATGAGTGGAGCGACGTCGCCTGGATGCAGCGGCGCAAAGAGGCAGACCACCGTCGCGAGGCGATGGCGATTTATGAGGTCCACCTCGGGTCTTGGCGCAAGAAGGGGGAAGCACCCGACGATTGGTACGATTATCGTGAGCTGGCGCCTCTGCTCGTGGAGCATTGCCGAGCGCATTCTTTCACGCATCTTGAACTTCTGCCCATCGCAGAGCACGCCTTTGACCCTTCATGGGGCTATCAGACCACGGGCTATTTTGCGCCCACATCCCGTTTTGGTACCCCTGACGATCTGCGCTACTTCGTCGATTATTGTCATCAACACGGATTGGGTGTGATCCTCGACTGGGTGCCTGGTCACTTCCCCAAGGATGACTTTGGCCTGCGCTGGTTTGATGGCACTGCACTCTATGAGCACCTCGATCCACGCGAGGGTGAGCATCGTGATTGGGGCACGTTGATCTTCAACTATGGGCGTAACGAGGTGCGCGCCTTTTTGCTCTCCAACGCCGCCTACTGGCTCGAGCAATTTCACTTTGATGGTCTGCGCGTCGACGCTGTGGCTTCGATGATTTACAAGGATTACAGCCGGGAAGAGGGCGAGTGGATCCCCAACGAGCATGGTGGGCGGGAGAACCTCGAGGCGATCTCCTTCTTGCAGGAGCTCAATAAGCTGGTCTACGGCGAGTTTCCTGGCGTCTTCACCGCGGCTGAAGAGTCTACGGCTTGGTCCGGGGTGACCCTGCCCGTTTATCTTGGTGGGTTGGGCTTTGGCTTCAAGTGGAACATGGGGTGGATGCACGACACTCTGCGTTATTTTGGTAAAGACCCCATTCATCGCCGCTACCACCACAACGATCTCACCTTCAGCATGCTCTATACCTACGCTGAGAACTTCCTCTTGCCGCTCTCCCATGACGAAGTGGTTCATGGAAAGGGCTCGTTGCTTGACAGGATGCCAGGCGGCGAGGTTGAGCAGGCCGCGAACCTACGCCTGCTCTTGACCTATATGTACTGTCACCCCGGAAAGAAGCTGCTCTTTCAGGGTGGAGAGTTTGGCCAAGGACGCGAGTGGGATGCCAATGGCAGCGTGGAGTGGGATCTCCTACAATACCCACGTCATGCCGGGATCGCGAAGTTGGCCAAGGACCTTGGTGAACTCTATCTGGCCCGAGACGCGCTCTGGGTCTGGGACACCGAGCCACAAGGCTTCTCCTGGATCGACTGCAACGACAGTGACCACTCGATCCTCTCCTGTCTCCGGCGTGGGCCCAACTCTGAGCTCATCTGCGTCTTCAATTTTACGCCGATGGTCCAGAAGGCCTACCGTATCGGCGTGCCGCGGCCAGGGCTCTATCATGAGCGCCTCAACAGCGACGGAGAGGCCTATTGGGGCTCCAACGCGGGCAACGGGGGGGAAATACAGGCTGAGGAGATCCCCTTCCATGGCCTGCCCTATTCTTTGAGTCTCGTCTTGCCCCCCCTTGGAGCGTTGATTCTAGAGAACGAGGATTCGGTGGGAGAAGACCAGAACACGTCTGAAAATGACGTGAAAGGCTAGTTTCGACCAGCCTCCTGAATTCAGGGAACTCTGGCTTGCTGGTGTTTCGCATGCCACTTAGCGGTTCATCATTTCCGCTGACTACGGGGTTGGAACATGCGCGCGCCTTGTTTGGGCATGTGGCGCACGTGGCGTCGAAGCTCTTTGTTTCTTAGGATCTCGGCCTTGTGGTGTGGGATCCCACCCAGATAAGCTTGAAGGTCTCGAGGAGGGCGCTTCGCCAGGGCTTTCCCCGCCTCCGCTTGCCTCAGCTGGTGAAACACCGTCTTGCTATAGAAAGCAAGCGGGTCAAATCCGGTTAGCTTGTCTTTGCCTCTCTTGGGGCCTTGCCCGATGATCGCGTAGTGGTCTGCTGGCAAGGCACCGAGCCACGTTCCCCACCTTGCGCTCGCGGTGGGCACAGTTCCATCGGAGGCTCCTCGCGACATCAGGGCTGTGCCCCACAAGAGGGCGTGTGTGTGGCCCTTGGCGGTCTTCTTCCCTCGTGGCGTCATCTGCGAGGTGCCCCCAGCCGAGGAGTATTTGACCCCGGGATGGTCAGGGACCTTGGCGTTGAAGTCACTCCCCACGGACATCTCCGAGAGGCCCCCTACAGCGTCCCATGTGAAGTCCTTGCGAGCCGCCGGATTGAGGCGCAACGACAGAAGCTTCAAGATTGTGCCCCGCACCACTCGTTTAATCCGTGTATCGCCGCCAAGACTTTTCACCAAGGTGTTGGCGAGGGGCATCCCATGGTGGGGCGATGAGAGAGAGAGAATGGATGCGATGGATGAGCCCATGTTGCCGCCCTCAGGGCTGGCAAGCCACCTCGCGTCCAGCCCCCCCTGAGAGTGCCCGATGATGTGGACCTTCGTGGCCCCCGTTTCCCGCATCACCTGACGGACGACCTTGGCTAATTCGCGGCCGCGCGTCTCTGACGTGGCGTAGGGGTTTAGCTGGGGCACAACCACCTTTGGTGCTCGCCTCTCCACAGCGTGGATGACCTCTGCGCTGAAGCCCGTCGGGCTCTCGGGGCTCGCGTTGAACCCGTGAACCATGATCACGGGGTAGCGCAGCCGCTCGGACGAGGCCTCAACGTTGGCGTGCCAGAGCAGAAGACCGGCAGCAACAAGGCCAAGAGTGTGTCTCATTCGCTGGTGGTGTGAAAGCATAGCGAAGGACAAATGCAATATTCACGCCATCGTGTTCCTTGACGATGAACATCGCAAACACGGGCTGAGCAAGGATAGCCTCGTGAAACCGTGATGCTGGTTCTGCGTCCTGGTTGAAGGTTGCACCCAAGTCGTGGCGACAGTAGCCAGCCCTTCGATGAAGACCAGACGCCGAGTCCCAAAAACGACGCCCAGCTGGTGCTCCTAAGTCTTTTCTGTCTCAGCCTTGAACGTCCCACCCCCGTCGCCCACACTAATAAGCCTCCCGTCGTGCCAAAGGAGTAGTGATGCGCGCGCGAACTCTTTCTTCAATCTTGGCTTTGAGCCTCGGTCTCACACTTCCTGCTATGGCGGCGCCCTTGAGGGTGGACGTGGAGGACGCCGCAGACCATCAGGTCTCCGCCCAGGGCAGCTATCAGGGGGGGCTTTCCCAGTCATGGGAGTGGCGTTTTGGTAGCAAGCGCTCTGCGGACAATATCACTGGTATCACTGCCCACGGGTTGATCGCCGCCCACAAGCTCACCGGGCTCGCAGAGCACGAAGCGAGCGCTTTGCGCGCGGCTCGTTCATTGATCAAGGCCTACGATGGCGGGTGGAAGCAGCGCCGCCCACGAACCCAGGATATCGAGTTTCTCGCTGTTGCAGGCTTTGTCATTGACGCGGGGCGTTGGTTCTCGGTGATTACCCAACGCTATGGAGCCAAGGGCTATGTCGATCATGTGATCGATGCCCGCGCTGGGGGGCAGTTTGCATCGCTCGCTGGCTGGGATATTGCCTCGGCGATCCGTGCCGCGGTGGCGGTGGGGCAGCCTGGTACGGCACAAGCCATGCTTTCGCGCTTGGTAGAGCGTCGCCCTCGCTGGGACCTCAAAGATAACGCGAACGCTCAGAAGCTCTCGGCAGGGTCTCTGCTCTGGGCTATCAGCGAGGTCCGTCGATTTCGCCCCCTGACGGCTGAGCAGCACGCCTTTACCGACTCGTTGGTGCAGCGTCTGCTCTCTGCGCAGACGGCACGCGGCAGCTGGGCTACGGGGGACGACAGGGAAATCTGCACCCAGACCACCGCCTATGCGGTGCTTGGTTTGAACGCCATCAAGCGTGGTCAGCGCGCCACCCAACGAGGTCGGCAGTGGCTACGACGCGCTGCCCTCAGCGATAAACTCTTTTTCGTTGGCGGGCGGATGTGGCCAAGTCGTTACGGCCTCGACGGGCAACCTGGAGCAGCCTTTCATGGCGCCGTGCAGTCAGAAGTGATGATGGCCCTCGCTACAGCTCCCCTCGTCACCCGCACCAGCCTCGCTAACCCATAACACATGGCTGCGGGCGAGCCAGTAGATCGTCGAGGGCAGGGGCGGCGTCAGAGGTTGGCGCTGCTCTGGACACCGCTCTCATTATTCTTTCATGGGGCCTTGGCCTACAGCCTGGTCGCAGGCGCGATGACGTGCACGCCCGATCCTATGGGCAGCCACGAGGTCGAGCTGGATGTTATGGCACCGCGCTTGGCGCCGCCGCTGCGCGTGAATGGGACGGCGCGCGATCTTTCGCGAGGGCATGACGACGACAAGACCCAGCCTGCGAAGGTGCTGCGACGAGAGACGAGTCTGGCGTCGCGGCGACACACGAAAGCGAGCACGAAAGCGCTGCGACGAGAGACGACTCTGGTCTCACAGCAACATAGGGTTTATCAGCCCCGGGTTGCCGTCTCGCCACGCCGAGAGAACGCGATTCAGGATCCCGTGTCACAACGAGACAAGAAACGGCGACCCGAAAACGATCTCTTTCGCACCATGGCGGCGGTAGATCCCGAAGGTGATATCCCCTTCCATGTGGCGAAGGCCTTGCAGCAGGAGAAGCAGCGACGGGGCGCGCTCCGGGCCGAGGGGCGCGCGTTGGCGCAGGCCTCCGAGGCGCGGGTGAAGACGGCCCTGGCGCGCATGAACGCAGTGGTGAACGCCAGCGGAGGGCGTGGGCGTGGAGAGCTGCCACGCATTGGGTTGCGCTTCTTTCTCTCGGGGCGACGTGTGGCTTCGAGCCGTGTTGTGCGGCCCCCTGAGCCCCTTCGGTTGCCGCGCAGCGTTTGCACCGTGCGGCGCCTGGGTTTGTCACCGACCACTGTGCGCATGCTAGTGAGCAAAGACGGCGATGTGACGGTGGCATATATCAAACGCACCTCCGGGGATCGTCGATTCGATCGTTGCGCGCGCAAGACAGCGCGTGCCATCCGCTTTCGACCCGGTGAAGATCTCGCTGGCCATCCGCTCAATGTTTGGATTCATCTGATCGTCGAGCCCCGGGGAAGCGCCACCGCCTCTGCCGCTGGCGTTTAGGGCGTCACTGGCCCATGCTTCAGCCATGGACCCACTTTTCAGATGTGCGATATCTGCGCTGACGCTCTGTCTTCTTATAAGCTGTGGAGGAGACGGGCAGACCCCTCTCGTAGATGGCGCGCCGGTGGATGGCGCCGTGGATGGATCCCCGCTCGATGGCGTGCCCCCAGGCATGGATGGAACGCCCCCCACAGACAACGACCTGGGAGCCGTCACCACACCCGACGGCGCGCCCCCTTATGAGGGGAGCTTTCCACCCACCGTGTCTGAGTTTTCCTCCGCGACGCTTCGAGTGGCGGGCTTTGCCCGCGATGTAACGCTCTACCTTCCAGAAGGCTTGCCCTCAAGCCCGCCCCTCGTCATCGTGCTCCATGGCACCGGTGGCAACGCCCAGGACGCCATCTGGTCCATGGAGGCGGACCAACTCGCCGATAGAGAGAAAGTGGTGATCGCTGCGCCTCAGGCGCGGTCGATGACAACAGGCGATTGGGATGATCATGAGGCTGGGCAAGTCTTCTTCGAGACCTACCCCAGCATCAACAGCTCAACGAACGCTGATTTGTTGTTGGTGCGGGCGATCATCGCCGAGGCCGTGCGGGCCTACGGCGTGAACCCGCGTCGCGTCTACACCATGGGTTTTTCCAACGGAGCCTTCTTCTCTCTGCTTTGCGCTGCAGCCATGCCCGATCGTATCGCAGGCTTCGCAGAGATGTCAGGAGGGCTGGTGCGTTGTGACACCATGGGCGAGTGTAGTTTCCG
>JAFCZD010000318.1 GCA_019314525.1 Deltaproteobacteria bacterium | reverse complement strand
ATCTCGCGCTTCCGCGTACTCCTCGGGGCTCAGATTGATGAAGACCCCTGGGAGACCTTGCGTCAGGGCGGCATCCCCCAGCTCAAGGCGCTGCGACTTCATAACGGCACGGTCTATCGCTGGAACCGCTGTTGCTATGGGGTGCATGAGGGCAAGGCGCACCTGCGCATAGAAAACCGCGCGCTGCCCTCAGGCCCCACCGTGCTCGACGAGGTGGCGAACGCCGCCTTCTGGTATGGCCTCGTCTCGGGGACCTTGGTGGAGTACGAGGACATCACGGAGCTGATGGAGTTTGACGACGCTCAGACCAACTTCGTCAACGCGGCACGTTACGGCCTCGGCGCGAACCTCACCTGGGTGGGTGGCAAGGCGCTGCCAGCGCGCAAGTTGATCATGCAACAGCTGCTGCCCCTGGCCCGCCAGGGCCTCGAGGCCTCGGGCATCGAGGGCAGCGACATCGATCGCTACCTCGGCGTGATAGAGCAACGTGTGGACTCAGGACGAACGGGCTCGGAGTGGGCGTTGCAATCGCTAAAGACCATGGGTGGTTTGGGCACCCGCTTTGAGCGTCTCTGCGCGCTCACCGCGGCGTCGGTGCAACGACAGAAGGAGGGAAAGCCGGTGATGGAGTGGAGGTTGGCCAAATTGGAGGAGGCCGGCGGGTGGCGCCAGCATTTCATTCGAGTCGAACAGTTCATGACCACCGATGTCTTCACCGTCAACCAGAGCGATCTGATCGATCTCGTCGCCTCGATGATGCAGTGGCGCAAGCTGCGCTACATCATGGTGGAGGATGACGACCACCGCTTGGTGGGGGTCGTCTCGGCGCGCACGATCTTCAAGCTCCTCGGCGACGAGATGAGCTACACCGGCGAGCCTATCCCCGTGCACCGAGTCATGCGACGCGACTTCATCACGATCCGCCCCGACACCCTCACCCTTGAGGCCATCGGGTTGATGCGTGAAAACCATGTGGGTTGTCTACCCGTGGTGGAGGATGATCAGGTCATCGGCCTCGTCACCGAACGCAATTACATGTACCTCGCAGAACACCTCCTCAAGCGCGCCTTCCGCCACCAGCCAGAGGGGGCGAGACGCCCGCGTAGACGAGTGCACAGCGCCATTGCCGCTGGGAAAAACACGCCACTCTGGCGACCCTTTCCGCCCTGCCTATTGGATGAGCGCCTTTTTGCGGGCGGACGCGTCATTCAATACGACCATCGCAGGCGTCGTAATTCCCCACGTTCTGACGGTTGGTAGGAGCGCCGTTGAAAGCGCATCTTTCAGGTTTGGAAGCCACTCCGTCTTGTGACCATTCACCACGAGAATGAAGCGCACGTCGATCTTGGAGAGATCCATCGTAGAGATGGCCGTTGGAAGGTCGGCGTGAGCGCTCTGGGGTCTTCCAAGGCGAGCAGAGAACACCATCGCTAGGGCGTTAACCAGTTTCTCCCGAATCTCATCAATAAACTCCTTGAATCTCCCTGGGGGCGCAGGTTTGGGGCTACTCGATTTCGCTTCGACAACCCAGAGCTTCGGGTTTGGCGACGCGTCGCGCCGCAACCACACGAACTCCGCCATCTTTACGCCAGGTCGGATTTTTTTGTACGCTCCACTCGTCTCCACGTGAAAACATTCGGATGAATCGAAGGGCCCGAAGGTCATACCTGACTCAACAATGGTGATCGTCATTGGAGCGCCATGTCCACCTCTTGCTCGTAGAGCCGGATCGACTCATCGAGGATCGGGTTTGAGGTCAACCCCTCCTTCAGGTCTGTCTGCGTCCAGCCACCATCAGTCGCGGAAAGCACTGGAATGGAGAGGTCTTGCTGCGCAGCGATGAGGTAAAGCTTCTTCACGACAAAGTAAGAGTGGCTCGCCAGAAAGAACTGAATCCCTCGTTTGGCGAGGGACGCAATAATGTCAAGGAGCTGAGATATGGCGCTCGGATGCAGGGCCGCTTCAGGCTCGTCGATGAAAACGACTGACTGCAAGTCGAGGTAGCGATTGCCCAATAGGGTGTCCAGGATGGCAATCTTCTTTGTCCCCTCTGATGTCACACCGATGGGGAACTTCTGGTTGCCGCGCTTGAATACCCAACGCTTTGACTTATCATCAAAAACGACTTTGCCATCAAGCATATGCTGCAAACTCTCCCGGGATCTTGCGAACTCTTTATAGTTCTTGCCCCCCTGGGGGGATAGTTGCAGCGCCCGAGCGAGATCCAAATAGGTGTCATCGAAACCAAACGCCTTGTCTTGGTCGCGTGACTTCAGAATATTCTGGTGCAGTGAAAGGACTTCCTTGGCGGGAAGAAAGATTGAGTTACTGCTTCGAGGTGGAACATGATTCTCCAGATGAGAGATCTTCCGAGTGGTATCCCTACCAAACTCATACCAGAAATCCTTGCCATCAACGCTGAAGGAAAAACGCAGGCTTTGGTCGCTATCTTTGGTTACAAGGTCACCAATCTTATCTGGCTGAAATGTCCAGTAAAGCTTGTCCGCCAGAATCTCAGAAGCCGTGCGCTGATCATCGCCTCGCTTGTACTCCTCAATCGTCCGGAGGGCGCTGTAAATGCTCTTGAGCAAGAACGTCTTGCCTGTGCCATTCTCGCCGATCACCAGATTGACAGACCCAAGCTTGGACCACTGAACATCTTCTAGCGGGCCAACGTTCCTCAGAGTGACGCCATCGAGCATGGAAACTGCTCCTAGTAGTGGGTTAGGTAGCACTTGATTTGTACGTGGGGATTGCTCCATGTGCAATCGCTGATAGGCCTGTCGCTGCGCCCCTAGAAACGCCCCTTACGCCCGCGAGCGCGCCGGCCACCACCCGCCCGGCGTGGCGCGCCTCCGCGACCGCGATGCCCCCCTTGGGGGTCGCCCATCTCCACCCGCCCGCCGGACACGAGACGCAGCTCGATGCGACCACGCGAGATATTCGCACCCATCACCTCAACCTCCACGCGCTCCCCCAAAGCGAGGGTGGGCGCCCCGTGGCGACCCAAAAAGCGCATCACCGCGGGATCGAAGTCCACTCGACCAGGCAAGGACTCCATGGGCACCATGCCATCCACGTAGGGCTGGTCGATGGTGACGAAGAGGCCAAAAGTCGCCATGCCGTTGACGAACGCTGCGAAGCGATCACCCACGCGATCGCGCATCAACGCAGCAGCGTAGATGCCCTTCACCCGCCGCTCCACGTCCATGGCGCGACGTTCGTTGTCGGAGCTATCGCGAGCGATGACATTCAGCGCTGCGGGTGACGCGCGCCGCACCTCCTTGATGCCACCGGCGGGCAGCCCGCGCGCCGCGAGGGTCGCCTTGAGCAAGCGGTGCACGTGGAGGTCGGGGTAGCGCCGGATGGGCGAGGTGAAATGCAGGTAGCCTTCGCTGGCCAGGCCAAAATGCCCGAGGTTCTCAGCACGATATTGCGCCTGCTGCAGCGCCCGCAGGGTGAGGTAGCTCAAGGGCCGGCTCGCGGGATGTTCTGCGAGCTGAGTCAGCAGCCGGGCCATGCCCCCAGGGTGGCCGATGCGCTCCGGCTCCACCGTGAAACCGTAGCTAGCCAGCTGCGTGCTGAGCAACTCCAGCGAATTCCGCCGCGGGGGCGCATGAATGCGCCAGAGGGTTGCCTGCTCCGCGGAAACAAAGACCTGCGCCACAGCCTCGTTGGCGGCGATCATCAGCTCTTCGATGAGGTTGTACGCGCGCTTGATGGCCGGATCGATGCCCCGAGCCACTACATCACGAGGCAGCATGGGGTCGTCCTCGTCGAGCACCACCTCCCCTTCGGGCAGATCGAGGTCCAAGAGCGCGCCGCGTTGATCCCGGCGGTTCCGCAACCAGCCCGACACCTCCGCGAGCTGCTCGAGTTGATCGCCATGCTCCAGATAGCGCCCGCGACGCCCGCGGAAATCTCCCTGCAGCGCTGCTGCCACGCCTGGGTAGTCAAGACGAGCGCGGCTGCGGATCACAGCGGTCATGGCCTCTCGCTCGAGGATTTCACCCTGAAGGTTCAGATCGAAGCGCACCACCATCGCCAAACGATCGGCCTCGGGCACCAACGAACAAATGCGCGCAGAGAGCGCCTCGGGCAGCATGGGGATCGCCCGCCCAGGCAAATAGACCGATGACCCGCGCAGCTGGGCGTCCACGTCGAGGGCTGAGTCCTCACGCACGTAATGGCTCACGTCTGCCACAGCGACCCAAACCCGCGCACGATCCTCGGCCAGCCGCTCCACCGTCACCGCGTCGTCAAAGTCACGGGCCGTCTCAGGATCGATGGTGAGAAAGTCCAGGTGGCGCAGGTCGAGGCGGTCCACGAGGTCGGCTTCGGAGATCTCCTCGGGCACGGCGGCCGCCTCCTTCTCGGCCTGGGGTGAAAACTCTTGCTCCACCCCCTCCTCCCAGAGCACACGCTCGACCTCTGTCGCCACGTCGTCGGGGCGCCCCAACACAGCGCCGGGCTTGACTACCACCGCCTCGCCTGGCCCTTGGGGATAGGCGACGATCTCACCCAAGACGACGTTGCCCCGCTCTTTGAGCAGTTGGCGCGTGCTCGCCGCGTCCACATCGAGCTCCACAGGGCGTGTCATGCGCGCGTCATCGACCTTCAGCGTCAACTGCCCGCCGCTGCCGTCGAGCACACCCACCAAGCGCGTGCGCCCTCGCTCCAGCACACGCGTGATCTCGCCGCGCCGACGCCCAGGACCATCACGACGTTCTCGGCGCCCATAGTCGTCCGGCCAAACGGAGACCGTCACCCTGTCGCCGTCCATGGCGCCGCCCATCTCCACAGGGGCCACATAAACACCGTCATAGGCGTCATCGCCTTCGTCGACATAACCGTGCCCCGCGGGAGTAACCTTGAGCACACCCTCGACTTGCTGCGCTGAACGCTTTTCGCCCCGACTTCCCATGCGGTAATGGCGGCCGCTCTGCTCAACCATGCCTCCTTTTGCCAGCAGCTTGAGGGCACGACGTACCTTGCTGCGGTGGTCTCGTGGCAAGCTCAAAGCCTCGGCGATGTCCGCCACCTGGAGGCCCTCGGGGGCCGCCTTACGCAAGATTTCGAGGATCGCATCTGGCGTCAAAGCCATGTCATCTCCTTGTCGCATAGGCGACAAACTCAGCGAAGCGCGGTGAGCACGCCATCATCGGCACCCACGTAGAGGGTTCCATCGGGGCCCGCCACCGGCGAGGCGTCGACGTCTCCACCCAAGAGGAACCGCCAAAGCAGACGCCCGCTCTCGCTGTCGACGCCATAAAGGTGATCATCCTGGGAGCCAAAAACAAGGGTGCCATGAGCGTCAACCAGGGGAGAGGCGTGAACAGGCCCACCCGTGCGCAAAGACCAGAGCAGCTTGCCGTCGCGGTCCACCGCGCGCAAGCGGTGGTCATAAGAGCCAAAATAGACGCGCCCGGCCTTGTCGACAGCGGGTGAGGAGCGTACGGCACGTCGGGTGCGTAGGGTCCACAGCGGCTTGCCGTCGGCGAGGCCCAGGGCATGCAATTGCGCGTCATCGCACCCGACGTAAACCCTATCGCCAGCGATGGCCGGGGTCGTATCGCAATGCCCACGCACGGGGTGGTTCCAGAGCAACCGTCCATCATCTCGCGCGAAGGCGAGCACAGCGAAACCCTGGGTGGCCACGATGAGGGTGTCACCGGCGAGGGCTAGCGCTCCATGGGCATGACCTGGAAGGCTCTTGCGCCAACGCACCTTGCCGCTCGCGACGTCGAGGGCGTAGAGCGCGTCCGCCGCAAAATAGACCACACCTCCCCGTGAGACAGGGGCGCTGTCCACGTGGCAGAGCACACGATCGGGGCCAAAACCGGGCAGCTTGTTGCAAGGCCCCGCACGCACACTCCACTGCTGGGCGCCGTCTTTGGTCGACAAGAGGCGCAGGCGCTCGTCGTCCCCCCCCACGAGCAGGCCCCAGGGCGTGAGCTGGGGCGAAGTGAAGATCTCAGCCCCGACCCGTGCCCGCCATCGACGCTTTCCCTTGGCATCGAGAGCGTGCACATAGCCATCGAGGGAGGCGAGGTAAACACGCCCATGAGCGTCAAGGGTCGCTTGGACGGCGATGCTGCGGCCTGCGACGTAGCGCCAGCGTACTTTGGGAACCTGACGGGGCAGCCGCCAAGGACTGCGCCCCAAGCGCTGCGGCCCACCCCGGTAGAGCGCCCAACTGGGCACATCGTTCTTGTCCTGCGAGCGCCCTTTGGCACGCTGTGGCACTTCCCCACGTCCAACAGGACGGGGCATCACTTTGTGTCCAGGCTTCTGGACGGAACCCTCACCCCGGGCAGACTGATCGCAGCGCAGCGAAGAGCCCAAGAGCAGAAGAACGGAGAGTGAGATGCCCAGCCAGGGGGTTCGGGCGCATGAGGAAACCATTCGTTGCAGCGTAAATGCTCGGGACGAAAGTCGCGAGTTGAAAGTTCACACAAGATGAGAGCAGAGAAATGCCAAAGAACTGGGGTGCATCCCAGACAACAACCCTGGATTGCGCCCCATCCCTCCACCGGTGTTAGACTGGCGCGGGAGTTGAACGATGCCGGGCCATATCGACATCAAGCTGTTACGCAAGGCGATCCGTACTGGTCCCGGCGGTGTGGGTAAGCGCATGCTCGCGCGCCTCGGCCCCGCGGGGCTGGCGCAACTTTTTGCCGAGCTCCCTCCCGCCGAGTTGAAGCGCACCGTGGAGCTCCTCAGCGAAGACCCTGGCCGCCTCGCCCTCGCCCTGCGTCAAATTCCCGACGAGCTGCTGCACGAATTCACCCTCACCCTCGGGGACGCCAACTTGGCTCGCTTGCTCGAGCGGCTCGAGCCCGACGATGCCAAGCGGCTGGTGCTCGGCGCCCCCGAGGAAGCCCATGAGCAGATCCTTGCCCTCATGGAGCCCCGTGCTGGCGCCCAGATCCGTCATCTCCTGCGTTACTCTCCTGAGAGCGCTGGCGGTCGCATGAACCCCCACTTCATCGGCGTCGATGATGATGTCCTCGTGGGTGAGGCCATCCGCAAGGTGCGCACGGCGCGCCCTGAGGTGCCGCTCTTCTATGTTTATGTGCTCGATTCGCTGCAGCAGCTCGCCGGAGTGCTCTCCTTGAGCCAGCTGGTGCGTGCCTCTGACGACACCCCTGTGAGCACGCTGATGGTGCGGGAGGTCGTCTCCGTGGAGCCCGACGCCGATCAGGAGGAGGTCGCACGCCTGGTGTCACGACGTGGCCTGCTGGCTATCCCCGTGGTGCATGATCAGAGGCTCCTCGGCCTGGTCACCATTGATGACGTCATCGACGTCGTCGAGCAGGAGGCCACCGAGGATATGTACAATATGGCGGGGCTCTCCGAAGGGGACCGCGTCTTTTCCCCCCCCCACCGCTCCCTCACCAAGCGCCTGCCCTGGAATATGCTCAACCTCGCCACGGCGCTGCTGGCGGCCAGCGTGGTGAGCCTCTTTGAGGACACCATCGGAAAGCTCGTGGTGCTGGCAACCTTCATGCCGGTGGTGGCCAGCATCGGCGGCAACACGGGAAACCAAACGCTGACGGTGATCCTGCGTGGCATCACCCTGGGAGAGCTAGAGTTTTCCAGCGCCTGGCGAGCCATCCTCAAAGAGCTAACGCCATGGCCATGGTCGCCAACCTGATCATCGCAGCCCTCGTGGGAACGGCCATCCCTCTCACCCTCAAACGCCTAGGGCTCGATCCGGCGCTGGGCGGAAGCATCCTCGTCACCATGTGCACCGATGTCTTTGGCTTCCTCTGCTTCTTGGGCCTGGCGACGCTCTTCATTCACATGCTGGTGTGAAGGAGGAGGCTCCCCAGCTTCTCCTGGCTCCTTGCCCATGTTAGTCACTGAGAAGATGCTAGGAGGTGGCTTGTGGGGCTCGGCAAACGAATTCTCAGCAATGTACAGCATCTCTTTGGGGCACAGCGTGCCTCCAAAGAATCGCGGCTGCGGGTGCACGATGATAGCTCAGGGCTGCCCACCGCGGGGTTACCCACCGCGCTTTTTCTTGAGATGTCCCTTGGCCGCCTCCGTTATCTGACTCCAACTATACCCTCTCTCAAGTCTGTGGTTATGTGGATCGATGGGGCGCTTGCCACATCCGTCGGCACAGAAGAGCAAGAGGACGTGCTGCGGAAACGGGTCATCGCGCTAAACGATGTTCTGGTTCGTACGGAAGTCGCGTTGCAGGCGCCCACCACTCCCCATGCTATCCGCGAACAGCTCGCCCAAGCCGTCCATGACGCCCTCACAATCCACAACAAAGGCGACCGGGAGCTGCTCACCGCTAAAGTAACAAGCATCCTATCGCTGCCAGGGCGCTGCTAGCACCCACCTCGTTTCTTCTTCATGAATCCGAATTGACCTGTGATCCCGATTCCATCAAGCCAGCCTCGGTGCAGGGAAGCTTCGGCGCGACATCACCGTATACCTATCTAATGCAGTCGAACACCCTGTCTACGCATCCCCTGCACCAACATCCCTATCGACGCGGCGAAGACGCAGAAATCGCTGAGGGTCCAAGCCGGGCTGACGTTGTGCTCCGTTGCAAGGGGCTGACCCAGACCTACGACGGGCTGCGCAACACCGTGGATGGGCTGACGTTTTCAATCCCCCACGGTCACCTCTTTGCCCTGCTGGGGCCCAATGGTGCCGGAAAGACGTCCACGCTGCGGCTCCTCGCAGGCCTTCTGGAGCCAATGGCTGGCAACGCCACGCTTGACGGCGTCGAGCTCTGCAAGGGCGACGCCGCGGCCCGCCGGCTGGTGGGCTATCTGCCCGATAACTTCGCGCTCTACGACACCCTGACAGCTCAGGACAATTTGCTCTTTTTTGCGAAGTTACTCGACATTGCCCCGGCCAGGATCCAGCTGCTGACAGACAAACTTCTCGAGGAGTTTGACCTCGGCGAGCACGCAAAGAGGCGTGTGGGCGACTTCTCGCGTGGCATGAAACAGCGCCTTGGTCTGGCCAAGACCTTGCTCCACGACCCAAAGCTGATCCTGCTCGATGAGCCGGCGTCGGCGCTGGACCCCAACGCTCGCGCAAAGCTCAAAGCATCCCTCGCCCGGCTCAAGAAGCGCGGCAAGACGATCATCGTCTCGTCCCACATCCTGCCCGACCTCGCCGGTCTCGCCGATTCCGTCGGCATCATCGAGTGTGGCAAGCTGGTCTACGCGGGCCCGCTGGACGAACGCGCCATCGTCGCCTCGTCAGAGGTCGTGCACCACACGCTCGAGGTGCTGGTTCCAGAGCGAGCCGACCTGGTGTTTTCAGACTTCGGCCCGCGGCTACTCGCCAGCGAAGAGGTCACACCCGGCCACTTCGACATCACGCTGCAGGGTGGACCCGAC
>JAFCZD010000317.1 GCA_019314525.1 Deltaproteobacteria bacterium | reverse complement strand
CTCCCGAGGCCAAGGCCTCAGCAGCGATCACCCAGCCCGCTCTGGCGACAACACGCAATGGCCTAGATGAAGCGTTTCCCGTTGGTTGTCAAGGGGGCCTAGCTGGAGCTAGCTCTCGCGTCGTTCAGACTATCACTGTGGGCAGGCTGAGCGTCGGTAGCACTCAAGAGCCCCGTTAGGGGAGAGCATCAAGGCGTTGATTTAGCCGCGAGGGCTCTGCTTGCGGCTGCGTATTTTTCGCGTTTTCGCCTTATGCGCGACGTAACTCTGCAAGAGCACGCGCGCCGCGGTGCTGGCCTTGATGCGCCAACGAGCCGGGTTGCCAAGCAAGACCGCGAAGGCGATCTCAGGTTTGTCTGCGGGGGCGAAGCCGACAAACCAGCTGTAATGGAGGAAGGGTTTTTTCCGCGAGAGCGAGCCGGTCTTACCGGCGACGCGCATATCCCCAAGGAAGGGCTTTCCGCGCCGTGAGATGAAGCCACGGCGGCCTGTGCCCATGGTCGTGGTGCGAGCCATCATCTGTGCTAGATCGCGCGCCGCGCGTCGTCCCATGACCCGTCGCCGGTCAGGCTTGGGTGGTGTGATAGTTTTCCCATCTGGAGTCTTCATAGAACGGACCAGGTGAGGCCAGGCCAGGAGCCCCCCCGTGGCTGGGACGCCCGCGAGGGCTGCGCCATGTAAGACGCTCAGCTCGGTGTGCCAAAAGCCCGCCGCGGTGCGGGCACGTTCCACCTTGTTGCTGGGGATCTGGGCGCGGCTGGGCTCCACGGGGAGCTCGAAAGGGACGGATTTGTTGAAGCCAAAGCGCTCAGCCCAGGAGAGCATTGACCCCCGGTTGAGGTAACGCAGCGCCAACTTGCCGACGATGGGGTTGATGGATTTGGCGAGGGCGTCTGAGAGGGTGCGGCAGGTGGTGTCGAGGCGTGGATTGTCTTCCAGGTGCTGGGCGCGCAGCCCACGAAAGCCACCGTGGTAGCAGACCGAGGTGGTGCTCGGCACGCCCTGGTTGAGTAGCCCGGCGACGGTGACGAGCTTGAAAATCGACGCGGCGGGAGCCCAAGGTTTGAGGCAGAGCTGTGCACTGTCGAGTTTCTTGTCGCGGGCGGAGGTGCCCACCATCAACAAGAGTTCGCCATTGTCGACCCTATAGGCGACAGCCGCAGCATAGGGGACCTCGTTGCGCTGAAAATAGGCGCTCATCTTGGTCTGTAGTTCGGGCACGAGGGTGTAGGTGAGGGTGGTCCCGTCTTCGAGGCGTTGCTGGAGTCGCCCCCCCTGTGGGCGCGCCCTGGACAGATCGAGCTGCGTCAAACGGTTGAGGTTATGGGCCTTTGCACTTGGGCGGTGAGAAGAGAGGGCGGTCTTGGGGATCTTCACCGAGCCGCTGCGATGTGCAAGCACCACACCTGCGCCGAGGACGCAGATCACAGTGAGCAAGAGTATTCCGGGGTGTTTTCTTAAAACACCAATCATTTCAGTCTCCTAGAGGGGTGCGAGAACAGAGTAGCGAATCCCTTGGGGGGTGTCAAAAAACCGATGCTTCGCAGGGGACCAGAGCGTGGCGCCGGCGAGCGCTCTCTCGGACCGGCTTAATTCAGCCGCTCACTTAATGGTTCTGATTGTGTCCCAATGGAGTTCCGATTATTGCGCGCTGTGATGCTCTGAGATAGGCTACTGGAATCAACCGGGATTTCTTTTGTGGACGATCTGAAGAACAAGACCGTTGTCACGGTCATCAGCCGCATTACCGAGCGCCCAACGGCCAAAGAGGCCTGTATGGTGGTGATCTACGGCCAGGATCTGGGCAAGAAATACAACCTGGAAGCAGCCTCGGTGATCATCGGTCGCTCCTCGAAGAGCGACATTCAGATCGATCAAGAGTCGGTGAGCCGCAACCACTGCAAGCTGATCAACACCGGTAAGAGCATCATCCTGCGCGATCTGGGCAGCACCAACGGCACCTACGTCAACGACGAGCCCATTGATGAGTATGTGGCACGAGATGGGGACCTGATCAAGATCGGTCGGACTATCTTCAAGTTCCTCACGGGCGGCAACATCGAGCATGCCTACCACGAGGAAATCTACCGCTTGACCACCATCGATGGTCTGACGCAGGTCTACAACAAGCGTTACTTCCTTGAAGTGCTCGAGCGAGAGATCAGTCGTGGTTATCGCTATGGACGGGATTTGTCGCTGATCATGTTTGATATTGATCACTTCAAGCAGGTCAACGACAGCTTTGGTCACCTCGCGGGGGACCATGTGTTGAAGCACCTGGCATCGGTGATCAAAGAGCGGATCCGTCGTGAGGACATCATGGCCCGCTATGGTGGCGAGGAGTTCGCCATCATCCTGCCGGAGATCGACGCGTATAACGCGCGCCAGTTCGCCGAGAAGATTCGGCGTATGGTGGAGCGGACGAGCTTCAAGTTCGAGGATACCGCGATTCCCATCACCATCAGCATTGGGGTGGTCTCTGCGGGGGCTGAAACGACGGGGCCCACGGAGTTCATCAAACTCGCTGATGAGCATCTTTATGCGGCAAAGCGCGGCGGTCGCAATTGCGTGGTCTCAGACTTGAAGACTCCCTGAACCAACGAGACATTCAGGTTCGGGCGGTTCTGCAAGCGTGAACGTTCCCACATGCTAGAACGTGGGCTGTGAGTTCCTCCGATAGTCAAGGCGGCGGCGTGGGTTCCAAGGGATCTGTGGTTGGTGTTTTGTCTGCGGGGGAAGACCTGCCTCTTGGCGAGCGGATACGCCGCATCCTGCGGCTGGCGTTGCCCATCATCGCGGCTATGGCCAGTCAGAATATCGTCAATCTCGTGGACACGGCGATGGTGGGGCAACTCGGCTCGGCCGCGTTGGGCGCCGTAGGCATGGCGAGTATGGTGAACTGGCTCGCGGCATCCTTCTTCAACGGATTAGGGGCCGGTGTGCAGGTGATTGTGGCGCGGCGAATGGGTGAGGGTGATGAGCGTGGAGCCACAAAGGCGCTGCACGGAGCGCTCGTTTTGGTGGTGTTGGTGGTGTTGCCCTACTCGTTGCTGCTGGCGACTCGAGGGACGGGAATTTTTTCGTTGCTCTCGAGTGACCCGAAGGTGGTAGAGCAGGGGGTACCCTACCTGCAGATTCGCCTCTATGCGGCAGCCTTCGTGGTGGCCAACTTCTCCTTTCGTGGTTATTGGAACGGCACGGGGCGCCCTGGGGTCTATCTGCGGACGATCTTGGTGATTCATATCTCCAATATCGTGCTCAACTACCTGCTGATCTACGGGAAGGGAGGTTTCCCTCGCCTGGGCACAACGGGCGCGGGGATCGCTACGGCTGTCTCAGCTGGCCTGGGCACACTGATCCACGTCTCTTTGGCTTGGCGCCATGCGCGGGCGGCGGGCTTCTTGCGGCGAAGCGGTTGGGATGGGGGGATCTTGCGCAATGTGTTGCGGCTCTCGGCTCCCACGGGTGTGCAGATGGTGTTCTTGTCTGCAGGGTTCGTGGCATTTTATCGCATCGCGGAGTTGCTGGGGACACGAGAGTTGGCGGTGACGAATGTGCTGATCAACCTCTCGATGGTTTGTGTCTTGCCTGCGATGGGTTTTGGTCTGGCGGCTACCACGCTGGTTGGGCAGGCCTTGGGTGCTGGAAACCCCCAGGCGGCATCTCGCTGGGGCTGGAGCACGGCCGGCATCGCGAGCGCGGCGATGCTGATGATGGGGCTCACCTTGGCGGCGTTCCCTCAGCTGTGGCTGGGATTGTTGATGAACGACCCTGAGGCGGAGGCGTTGGGGGTGGCGCCGCTGGTTTTGTTGGGGTCGATGCAAGTTGTCGATGGCGTGGGTAACGTACTCTCGCAGACGTTGATCGGCGCTGGAGCGGTGCGCGCTGTGATGGGCGCGAGCGTGTTGCTTCAGTGGGGGGTCTTCTTGCCCCTCGCCTATGTGGGCGGTGTTCATCTCGGGGGAGGCCTGTTGGCGCTCTGGGGGGCGATGGCGATCTACCGCGTGCTCTTCGCCGGTGTGATGGCGTTTGTCTTTCGTCGGGGGAGATGGAAGGCGATCAAGGTTTAGAGAGGATGAGGCCTCCATCGATCACCTGCAAGCGGTGACGGAGTCGTGAGCGGCGTAGGGGCTCAAGCCCGGAGCGTAGCAGGGACGAGGAAGGAAAGCGCTCGAGCCCTTCTTCGAAGAGGGTTACCGCTTCGTCGCTTCGTTCTAACATCTCGAGCAGGTGCCCACGTTCGTAATAGATGTCCTCGATCAGGGGGTCGCCTTCGTTTGCCAACGAATCAGCGAGGATGAGGGCCGCGAGGGCCTCGTCATAGCAGGCGAGATCCATCAGCACTGTGGCTCGTACGAAGTGGGAGTCTGCACGCTGGGGAGCGAGTCGAACGGCCATTTCAGCAGCCGCCAGGGCTGATGGGTCATCTTCCAACGCGGAGAGCGTCTGGCTCTTGAGCATCCAGGCGCCCGCATGATCGAGGCGGATCCGCAGCGCCTGATTCAAGGCTTCGTTGGCTTCCCACAGCCCTTGGTCCGCCTCGGCGTCACCAAGGAGCGCACGTGCACGGACGAGCTTCTCTTCGAATTGATCCTCCATGATGGTCTCGTTTCAGCGCGGGTTCGTTTTAGCGTTCTCTCGCATCGCGTTCTCGCACCAGATCGTCGAGCATGGCCTGGATCTGCGTCCGTACACGGTCATTCACTTCGTTGACGAGGGCTGTATCACGCGCCGCGTCCTTGTTGTGGTCTCGCAGATCGATGCTCTCGCCAAACCGGATCATCCACATTGCCGGGAATGGGATCACCCCCAAGGGGCCGAACCAGGGGAAGGTCGGCGTTATGGGCAAGTAGGGTGAGAGGGAGCGGTTTCCGAGGCGCATCTTCGAGATCAACGGATGCACCTCCTCCGCTCCGATGATGGCCGCAGGCACGATGGGCGCCCCTGTGCGTAGGGCCAGCTTGACGAACCCGCCACGGCCGAAGCGCTGAAGTTGGTAGCGTTGTCGATGCAGCTTGCTTGTGCCCTTGCCTCCCTCGGGAAAGACGATCACCAGGCGGTCCCCTTCGAGGAGCTTGGTAGCGTTTTCCTGGGAGGCGCGCACACAACCCAGACGGTTGAGGGCGGTCCCCAAGAAGGGGAGGCGCATGGGTGCATCCTCGAGCAGGGGCCGGGCGGTGCGATGGGCCGAGTGATCATAGCGAATCGCGTACATCAGCATGACCGCGTCATAGGGGAGCACGCCGCCATGGTTGGCGACGATGATCGCCCTCCCGTGGTCTGGGACGCGGTCCATGCCTGAAGCCGCGATCCGCCAATAGGAACGGTAGAGGAACTCAAGATAGGGCCGCTGGCGCTCAGTGTAGATCGGATCAAGGCCAAAAGGGTCGACCTCTTCTGAGCGAGCGCGCATTCGCAGTCGCCGGATCCATTCCCGATGTTGGGCGGGATCGAGGAGTTGCTCGAGGGCCGTGAGCCATGCGCGCGCTCGAGTGTGTTGGAGCCGCCCACGGAGGGCCCGCACCAAGGAAGACCCCCCGCCTTCCACCCCAGAACCGTGCTCGCTGAGGACCGCTTCGTCGTCGGGAAACTCCAGGCCGATGGTCGCGCTGGCGGCGCGTCCAATGGACGCGCCATCCAAGAATCCAGGCGAAGCGTGCCCCACGGGCTTTGCCGGCTTCGCGCGATCTTCAGGTGGCTGGGAACTCATCTCTCACTCCGGGGTGTGCCCTCAGCGAAGAGCCGAACAACAGCCTGGATATTCAAGGCTGGGGTGAACCCCAATTGGCGCAGGCTTGGCTCCGTCTCGACGATGCAGAAGTAGCGCAAGAAATCCAGGAAGTTGGGCGGTGCCTTCACCACCTGCGTGGCCCATAAGAGCTGCGCCAAGCTCTTTGCTGCGAGGTGGGGGATGGGCAGCGATAGTCGTCCAGAGAGCGCAATAATGGTTTGTAGTGGCAAGATCCCCCTGGCGGCAATATTGAATCGGCCTCTGTAATCTGCGTCGAGACAAAGCTTGAAAGCGCTAACCGCGTCCTCTTCCCCAAGAAGTTGCAGAAGTGGGTTGGAGCCCATAAGGGTTGGCACAACAGAGTGGCTGAAATAACGTGAGACGAAGTTGTCCACCTGTTGCCCCAAGATCGCCGCCGTCCGCAGGATGGTCACCACTGTTGAAGGGTTCTCTGCGGCAAATCTGCGCGTCAGGCGCTCTGCCTCGAGCTTGTCTGTGAAGTAGCGGCTCCCTGGCAGCCCGCGCATCTCGTCGTCGTCATGCAGGTAGAAGCTATTCTGTTGGTGTGGGCCGAAGAGAGCCGTGAGGCTCCATTGAACCAGCTTGTGAACAGAGCAAGCGGCGCAGGCGTTGAGTACTTGCAGCGTGCCGATAGCCTCTAACTCATGGGCCCAGAGGGCGTTGTGGCTGGGGTGCGTGAGGAACGCGAGGTGCACCACCGTGTCGACACCGTGACTCTGGAAGAGCCGGGCCAACTCAGCGTCGGCGCTGGGCTGAGTGAGATCAATCTTGTGAAAGTCCGTCTTTGTCAGGCGTGTATTGGGGCGCACGATATCGATGGCCAGCACACGCCGATAGCGTCGGTCGCGCTCGAGACGTTTGATCAGCTCTGTGCGTTCTCTATTACCACGCGCCAAATCTATCAGGGGTGGCGGTTTCTCGCCAGCGCTGCGCCTCGGCGTGCCTCGGCGTCAGCAGACTTGCAGACTTGCGCCCCTGGTGTTCAAAGGACACCATGGGCGATGATGCCCTATCCCGAGACCCACCGAGTCGTTCGGCTCGATCCCACGCTGGTGAGCCAGATCGCAGCTGGAGAGGTGATCGAGCGCCCTGCGTCGGTGGTGCGCGAGTTGCTCGATAACGCGTTGGACGCCGGAGCTACACAGGTTGAGGTGGATGTGGAGGGAGGGCGGGATCATCGCGTCGAGGTCCGAGACGACGGGCGAGGCATCGCGACAGCGGATCTGAAGCTGACGCTGGCCCGGCACGCCACCAGTAAATTGCGTTCCATCGATGACCTCTTCACGCTGCAGACCTTCGGGTTTCGTGGTGAAGGGCTCTCCAGCATCGCGGC
The DNA here is from genome assembly GCA_019314525.1 of Deltaproteobacteria bacterium. GTDB lineage: Bacteria > Myxococcota_A > Polyangia > JAFCZD01. Next base: position 7,914 of record JAFCZD010000317.1, on the reverse strand, counting down.
GGTATCGCGCTTGGTTATCCTGACCCGCGCGGCGGGAGCTACCGCGGGTCAGCGCCTGCAGGCCCATGGGGGGGAGGTGAAGGGGGTGGAGCCGGCAGCACGCCAGGTCGGAACAACGGTGAAGGTGCACGATCTCTTCTACAATACCCCCGCTCGCCGGAAGTTTCTCAAGAGCACCGCTACAGAGGTCGCCCACGTTCAGGATGTGGTGACTCGCGCGGCCTTGGCGGCACCCACCGTGCGCTTCATCTTGCGCGTTGAGGGTCGCAAGAGCTTTGACCTCGCCCCCGCGCGCTCACGTCTCGAGCGTGTGCAGGCGCTCTGGGGGAAGACCATCGTTCGCCATACCGCTCGGCGTGGCGGGGGAAAGGCGCCGTCTTTGACCGCAGAGGTCTTCTTGGCGGCAGTCGACGAGAGCCGCGGCAGCGCGCGTGCGATACAGTTTTTGGTCAACCAGCGGCCTGTACGTGATCGCGTGCTCCTCCAAGCCGTCGCGCGTGGCTGCGGGGCACGTTTGGCGGCCCGTCGCTATGCCCAAGCGGTGGTCTTCGTCGAGTGTGACCCGGGTTTCGTCGACATCAACGTGCATCCCCAGAAGCAAGAGGTGCGCTTCGCCGACCCCACAGCCGTTTTTTCCCTCGTGGCAGAGGCCGTTGCTACCGCCCTGGGAGAAGGGACGCGGCCTGTCTCCTCTTCGACGGCACCGAGAGATTCCCCTACCCCTCGCCCCTTTGAGCAAGCGCAGCCTCTGCCTGCGCCCGCCAGGGTCTACACCCTGGGGCGCGCGACCTCAGCTCCCAAGAGCTACCCTGACCATCACAAAGAGCTGGAGGCGGCGACCCGGCGCTTCTGGGCGGCGCAGCATACGCGCGCATCAGAGCAGAATCTCGACTACGGCTTGGGCGCGGCGCTCTCTCGCGTGCGGCCTCTGAGCGATGCTCACGCCCCAACGCGCCCACGGCCAACACTCCTGGGCTGCAGCAGCGAGGGCGTGTTGATCTGCGAGCTGGAGGGCGCGCTCCTGCTGGTTTCGAAGTTGGCGGCCATGCGCGAGCTGGCGCGACGATCTTTGGCCGGGACCTTTGAGGACAACCCCTCAGCGCGGGCAACCCCCATCGCTCATGCGCTCCCTCGACCCTTCACCTTCACCCCCGAAGACCCCTCGCGCTGGCAGCGCGCCAGCGAGGCGTTGGCAAGAGCAGGCTTCGAACTCGAGGCGTTTGGCGGGGGTGATTGGGTCTTGCGCGCCATTCCTCCCCAGTTGCCGGCTGAAGAGCCTGAGCTGCGCGCGATTCTCCTCGAGATCGAGATGAGCTTGGCGGAGTCGGACCCCGAGTCGGCCCTTCTGGACGTCCTCGCACAAAGCATTATTCGTCTTGGGGCTGAGATGACTGCTGAGGAGCTCGTCGAACGCCTCGGTGGCACCATCGCCGCGCAGGCGCGGCTTGTGACGTTGGAGAGTGGTCGCCGCGATGGGCCAGCCAGGGCAGCCAAGCCAGGGGCGCTCTCCTTATGCCTCGATTCGACCTCCCTCGCTGCTCTTTTGGAGGCCGGTCATGGTTGAGCCTCAGCCGGCCCTCGTGGTTGTCGTCGGGCCCACGGCCGCTGGCAAGAGTGATCGCGCCGTTGAGCTTGCGCTCGCTCTCGGCGGCGAGATCGTCAGCGCCGATTCAATGCAAGTTTATCGCCACTTTGACATCGGTACGGGCAAGCTGCCCCTTGGCGAACGTCGAGGCGTGCCCCATCACCTGCTCGACGTTTGCGATCCCGCTGAGCGCTTCTCCGCGGCGACCTTCGTGGAGCGTGCTGACTCGGCTATCAACGCCATCGCCAAAGGTGGGCGTGTCCCGGTGGTCGTGGGGGGCACAGGTCTCTATGTGCGGGCGTTGCTCAAAGGGCTCTTCAACGCGCCTCCACCCGACGCTGACATTCGCGCTGAGCATGAGGCCCAGCGCCAAGCCAAGGGCCTCGTCGCGCTCTATGAGTGGTTGCAAGAGGTGGATCCTGTCTCAGCAGCCAGCATCAACCCCAATGACTTCGTGCGCATCTCCCGCGCCCTTGAGGTCTATCAACAGACGGGCCAGAGGATCTCGACGTTGCGGCAGCAGCATGCGTTTGCTTGCCAGCGCTATCCAGCCCTCGTGCTGGGGATCTCCCTCGAGAGTGAGGAACTGCGTGCGCGTATCGAGGCGCGGGTTGATGGCATGATGGCACAGGGCTGGCTCGACGAGGTCCGCGCCTTGGTGGCGGCAGGTTATGAGCAAACCCACGCCATGGGGGCCTTGGGCTACCGGCAGCTCTCCCAGCACCTTCGCGGGGAGTTCGACCTCGATGAGGCGGTGCGGCTGACCAAGCGCGATACATGGCGCTTTTCACGTCGGCAGCGCAACTGGTTTTCCCAGGAGGCCGAGGTCAACTGGAAGCCCCTCTCGGTCCCCTTCGAGCCTGCTGATGTGGTAGCGCGCCTTGGGGAGCTTCGCAGGTAGCCATGGCCAGAGCAGCGCCCATACTCGCGTTTGAGGGCGAGGTCGTCGAGCTCGAGCGCAAGGCCACAGAGCTGGAGCGGCTCAGCGCTGGTGATGTCGACTTTTCGCGTGAGGCGGCGCGCTTGCGGCAGAAGGCTAGCGCTCTGCTGCGTAAGGGGTTGGCCAAACTCGACGGCTGGCAGGCTCTACAGCTGGCAGCTCACCCCTCGCGACCAGGGCCTGGTGATCTGCTCGTTCACCTCCTCGACAAGAAGGCAGCGGTAGGCGCTGTGAGGGGAGATGCCACAGAGGCGGGTACGAAGTCCGCCCTTGGGGAGCTTGCGGAGCGCCCCGTTGTTCTGTTGGCCTACGATGTGGGCGCGAACCTCCATAGCCCATCTTCTGCGCAGGTGCAGCTTGAGTCTCTGCGCTGCGCTCTGCGCGCTGTGGCTCTGGCCGCGCAGCTTGGGCGACCCTTGGTGATCCTGATCAATGTCCTCGAGCAGGGCTCGGGGGAGCAGGTCGCAGGGGAGCTTGGTCGGCTGGGCTTGGCGTTGGCGGATTTCGAGCCCCCTTCCGTGGTGGTGGTCACAGGCCAAGCCACGGGCGCTCTTGCTCATGTCTTGATGATCGCCGACGAAGTCTTGATGATGCGCTACGCGGTACTGGGAGGCTTCAGCCTGGCGGAGGTGAAAGCTGAACTCTACGACCATGGCACCGGCCTTGACACCGTGGCGCAGACAATGATTATGACGGCTACGACGGCCCAGGAGAGTGGCTTTGTCGATGGAGTGGTGGATGAGGTCGAAGGGGGCGCCCAGCGCGACCCAGGGCAGGCTTGTGAGATCTTGGCGTGCGCCGTGAACGAGGCGCTGCAACGCGCATCTGCCATCGGCGAGCGCCTCGCGCAGCGCGCGACGCGGGCGAAGTTAGCGCGAGGATATAAGGAACGCTGAAGCGTGAACATCGAGACCCTCATCGCACTCTTGGTTGGAGCGAGCTCGGTGCTGCAGATCGCCGTGGTCTTGCAGCGCCGTGGGTGGGCCGCCCGTGGCTTCGTGGCGCTTCTGCTCGTAAACTTTCTTGCAGCCGCGGGCGCGGCGCTCAACCAGGGCAGCGGGGTGTTGCTCTTTGCCGCCGTCGCCCTCTTCTGCGTCCTTGTCATCATCCCGGGGCTCTTGGGCCTCTTGGCGCGGAACGCCATGCGTCGAGGCGATTTCAATGGCGCGATCAGGTTGGTGGGTTTTCGTCAGCACTTGCAGCCCTGGCTCGGCTTGGAGCGTGAGAAGCAGCTCCTCGAAGGCCTGAAACTCCTTCACGAGGGGCGCGGTGACGAGGCCATCGAGAATGCTCGAATTCAGCTGGCTGCGGGTTTGCACGGGCGCGCCAGACAGGCCCTCGTGGAGCGCCTATTGACGCTCTATGTCGTGGCGCAGCGCTTTGATGAGGCGCATCAGCTCTTTGAAGCAGAGGGCGGGCTCGCTTTGGTGAGCATGTCTCCAGGGATTGCCGCGACCATGGTGCGCGCCTTGGGCGAAGAAGGGCGCTTCGAAGAGGCCGCCCGTTGCCAGGGTGCTCTGGAGAAGAGCCCCGGGGCTCTCGACCCACGCTTGGCGGGGCTCGTCAATGGAGCCCGGCTCTCCTTCTTGGCACACCTGGGTTGTGTTGCGGCGCTGCGGCCCTTGTTGGACGAAGAATCGAATGTTTTGCCTGGAGCCACACCCGCTCGACGAATGCTCTGGGAGGGGTTGGCGCGACAGCGGGCCGGAGAAGATGATCATGCGCAAGCTCTCTGGCGTGAGGCGGCGAGCCAGGAGCAAGACCCGCAGGCCGCAGAGCTCGCGCGGCGACGCCTGAGTCAGGTGAGTATGCTGCGGGCGCCCAGACCGCTCTCTGAAGAGACGTCAGCGTTGGTGACTCTGGTGGCGGAGCGGGCAGGGGCCTACCGTGCCTTGCCGGTCCAGCGTCGAGCGTTCATCGAGAGCGCGCCGGCCACCGCGCTCTTGCTGGTGGCCATCGTTGCCATTCACTTTGCCGCCACGACCTTCAGTGGTGGAACACAAGATCCTTGGGTGCTGGTCCGCCTCGGCGCCAACTTCCGTCCTGTGACCCTTGTAGCTGAGCCGTGGCGACTGATTTCGAGCATGTTTCTGCACGCCGATTGGTTGCACCTCGGGCTCAACGCCTACGCTCTCTACCTTCTTGGGCGCTTCGCCGAGCACCTCTTCGGGACCGCGCGTTTCTGGAGCATCTATGTCATCAGCGGGGTCGCTGGTGCTGTCACCAGTGCGGCGCTGGGGGATGGGCTGCTCTCGGTGGGGGCTTCTGGGGCGATATTCGGCCTCCTTGGCGCGGCGCTGGTGGGATTGCACGCCCTGCGTGGCCAGGTGCCAGATGGTTGGCGCCGCCAGCTCTCGGTGAACCTCGTGGTGGTGGTCGCGCTGCAGCTCGCCATCGGTTTTCGCTTCGAGATGATCGACAACGCGGCACATCTGGGTGGGTTGGCAGGTGGGCTGATCGCTGCGCTGCTCTTGGGGGTGGTGCAGAAGAGGGCTGGGCGCTTCGCCCGGCTGCGCGGCTTCTTCGTGGGCGCTTTGGCCATCATGCTGCTGGCAAGCGTTACGTTGGCCGGGGCGGCGACGCTCGCCAGTGACCTCGATCGTACCTTGGCGTCGATCCCTCGTAAGACCCTGCGACGGATGGGCCTGAAGGTGCCGTGTCCTGTGCATTGGTTTGTCCTCGACCAGCGGGGGGGGCTCTCCTTGCAGGACCCCCTGCTCGAATACCAGCGCACGCTCTTGGTCTTGCCGCCCCAGGGTTTGACCCCCTCAGCCAAGAGAATGTCGCTCTTGGAGATGGCGCGCGAAGGGGACCGCATCATGGCGGAGAAGCTGGGTCAGACTGAAGGGCTGCGTAAGCTTGAGCACAGCACCGTGCAGCCTGAGCGGATAGCTGCAGATCTTTACCGCAGCGAGGTGCGCTTATTGGTGGGCGAAAACCTGCTCTACCAGTCCCACTATTTCAAGCGCGTGGGCGACGCGCTGCTGACCCTCGGACCCTCGTGACCCGCATCAGCGCCCAGCAGCGATTGCGCTATCGGGCGATCTTCGATGAGGTGGCGCGGGGGGTGACGCTGGATGAGGGGAAGCAACCCGCTCCATAATCTGTGAGGGCCGTTTTCTGACTAGAGTTGAGCTTGCGATGAGAGCAACGCAGCTATGGCGCAAGATCTAACGCGCGACAGCGCGGTTGTCGCCTCGGTCCTTGGACCGATCCGAGCCCACGGGGCCGTCGAGGCGTGGGGACGCGCCGCGCAGGACTTCATAGGCGACTCGATTTCCATATTGTGCGCTGCGTGAGAGCGAGGAGTAGCTGAGGAAGTGCACGCCTGGAGGGTGCTTCGGGCTGTTGGGCACGTTCTCCTGGTGGTAGCGGTTGGCGGCCACATCATGTAGCAAGGCCGCGAGCGCGGCGTCTCCAGCCCCGCTGGTGTTTACCAGCTGCTCGGGTCCGCCCTGGTAGGGGTGAATATGTGTGTGGATGCGCAGTGGTTTTTCGCAGTCTCGGTGCCGCATCAGGCGGCTGAACTCGTAGCGGTTGTAGTCTGGCATAGACGCCGAGCGCACGGTCTGTCGTGTCTGTCGTTTGCGTGCCCAGTCCGTGAAGCCGCCAAGGGTGAGGCCCTGTCGCCCCTGAGTAATGATCACCAGGTCTACCCACTCGAGGATCTTCTGACTGGCGAGGAGGACATCATCCATGCCTGTCAGCGCCTCAGCCTCCTGGGCGTTCATGGCCGCAATGCTGACGTAGTCTGCCAGCAGGCGCTGCAGCGGATCACGCATGCGTCGCACCAGGTGCGCGGTGCCGAGACCGAAGGCCACAGGGACGTCAGCGTTCTTGGCGACCTCGAGAAAGCGCCACGTCGCCGCGGCGATGGGCGCATCCTCATCAGAGAGGGTGTAGAGCGACGCTAAGGCGGCTGTGGCTCCAGCGACCACCTCTGTTGGTATGTGCACATCGGTGTAGCTATTGGAGTTGCCTGGGGCGACGGCGAAGGATCGGTCGCCGTCAGGGCCCACGAAGGTGATGGCGGTGCCGATGTTCCCAGGCAAGGCGATGAGGTGGTCGAGTCGCACCGCCTTTGGGGTCTGGGCCACGTAGTGAAAGGCTGCATCTTGGGGCCGCAGCAGCTCGGGGATCGCTCCCAAGAGCACCGCAGGTTCCCCTGAAAGGTGGGCGTAGTTGTTGAGCGTGTTGGCGACGGTTCCACCAGGGGCAAAGCAGCAGGCAAAGCCCTCACCCTTGATCCGTGCGACGAGCTGGCGAAAGGCGTCATCGTTGAGCACCACAGATTCACCAGCCACCAGCCCGAGGTCGGAGGCGAAGCTGGCCGGAGCACGAACCTCCATATCGACGATCAGTTGGTCGAGGCCCACCACATACCAGCCAGGGTGGGGCTTGGCCTCCACCACAGGGGCGTCATGGGTGACAGGGAAATAATGTTTGGTGATTCGCTGCCCAGGGAAGTCCATAAGCCTCATTCTCGGCGCCAAAGAAGAATAGACACTAGCCGATCCAAAGGGGCGTGGCGAAGGGTAAGGCGAGGGGGAGGTGAGGGATCTGCTAACACTGGCGCCTGGACAGCAAACGGGTATTATACGCCCATGCTTAAGACCTTTCCTTTGATTTTAATGGTTTGCATCTTTTTTGTGGCGTGCAGTGACGAAAACACCTCCACGCCTGACTCGGGCGCGTTGGATCACTCGATCGTTTTTGACGCTCAGCCTGGGGATGTGGCGGTCAGCGTGGACGCTCCCACGGAGCCACGTGCGATTCAGCTTCCTGCTGATGAGGCGCCCCATGCGGATCCGGTGGAGTGGTGGTATTACACCGGTCAGCTCACCACGGAAGAGGGTGACCTCTACGGCTTTCAGGCTGTGATCTTCCAGATGATGTTCCTGCCGGGAAAACCGCTCTACGTTTCCAATGCGGCGCTGACGGATGTGAGCGCCCAACGCTATTTCGAAGAGGCAGACACCACGGCGGGTGCGCAGCCTGCCGCCGAGAAGGGCTTTGATTTGACGGTCAATGAGATGCGTTTGGCCGGTCACGATGGCAAGGACCGGCTGGAGATGGAGGTCGAAGGCATCGGCGTCGAGCTGGACCTTCAGGCGCTCAAACCACCGGTGATTCAATACGGTACGGGTTATATGACCGTCGGCAGCAGCGAGCCCTTCTACTATTACTCCTACACGCGTATGAGCGCCTCTGGCACGCTGATCCGCGACGGGAAGCGCATCCCTGTGACTGGCGGGGCGTGGATGGACCATCAATGGGGCACCATCGGTAAGGACTACGGCTGGGATTGGTTCAGCTTGTACCTCGATGACGACACAGAGTTGATGCTCTTCATCGTCAAGCGCACGAATCAGGAGGGCTTTCTTGGGGG